>NZ_JAVDVV010000006.1:0-254921 GCF_031457035.1 Methylobacterium sp. BE186 | reverse complement strand
CATCTCGTCGACCACGATCACGATGTAGGGCAGCGCCGACAGGTCCATCTCCTCCTGCTCGTACACCGCCTCGCCCGTCTCCCGGTCGAAGCCGGTCTGCACGGTCCGGGTCAGGATCTCGCCTCGGGCGCGCGCCTCCTCGAGCCGGGCATTGAACCCGTCGATGTTGCGCACGCCGATCTTGGACATCTTCTTGTAGCGCTCCTCCATCTCGCGCACGGCCCATTTGAGGGCGATGACCGCCTTCTTCGGGTCGGTGACGACAGGGGAGAGCAGGTGCGGGATGCCGTCGTAGACGGAGAGTTCCAGCATCTTGGGATCGACCATGATCAGGCGGCACTCCTCCGGCTTGAGCCGGTAGAGCAGGCTGAGGATCATTGTGTTGATGGCCACCGACTTGCCCGAGCCGGTGGTGCCGGCCACGAGCAGGTGCGGCATGCGGGCGAGGTCCGCGATGATCGGCTCGCCGCCGATGTTCTTGCCCAGACACAGCGCGAGCTTGTGCTTCGTCTCCGCGAAATCCGCGGAGGCGAGCAACTCGCGCAGGTACACGGTCTCGCGCCTGACGTTCGGCAATTCGATCCCGATCGCGTTGCGGCCGGGCACGACGGCGACGCGGGCGGAGACGGCGGACATCGAGCGCGCGATGTCGTCGGCGAGCGAGATCACGCGGCTCGACTTGGTGCCGGGGGCGGGCTCCAGCTCGTAGAGGGTGACGACGGGACCCGGCCGCACGGCCAGGATGTCGCCTCGCACCCCGAAATCGCCGAGCGTGGCTTCGAGCAGCGTCGCGTTCTGCTCCAGCGCGTCCGCCGAGACGAGGCTCGCCGCCGACGGCCCGCGCGGCTCGGCGAGAAGTTCGAGGGCGGGATGGTCGTAATCCTGCGGATCCGGCGCCGGGAGCGGCCGCCGGGCCGGGATCGGGGCCGCGTGCGGCGCCGAGACCCGCGAGCGCTGAGCCTCCTCCGGGGCGGCGGCAGCGCGCGCGACGGGTCGGTCGTCGGCCTCCTCGTCGAGGTCGTCGTGCAGCGGCTCGCTCGGCGGAGCCGGCCGCCGGGCCGGCCGCGGCTCGTCGTCGAAGACGGGTTCGCGGCGGCTCGCCGCGGGGGCTGCCGGTGCGTGGGCGGCCCAGGGCGCTTCCTCGGCCTCGAAGGCGCGGCGGGCGGCGAGGTTCGGCGAGGCGCCCGCATAGGCGAGCCCGTCCGCGCTCTCCCGCCCGGTCCGCCACGCGTCGAGGCGGGCGCCGAGCGCCGCCCGGCCCTGCATGACGGCCTGGGCCACGGCGCCGAGGGAGACGATGCCGAGGCTCGGCTCGTCCGAATCGTGGCGCCCGTCCGTCCGGCCGGGCAGCGCGCGGCGGGCGGGCTCGCGGGCGGCGAGGTAGGGCACGTCGTCCTCGTCGTCCTCCTCGAGACCCGCCCCGGCGCGGCAAGCCCCGGTGAGGCTGAGGATGGCGATGCCGGCGAAGACGAAGCCGACGAGGGCCGCGGCCGGACCGGAGATCGCGCCGACGATCGTGCGCGCGGCCGACATCAAGGCGTCGCCGGTGACGCCGCCGAGGCCGGTCGGAAGCGGCCAGCGGGCGGTCGGCGGCAGGGCGCTCGCCACCGCGCTCGCGGCGCAGAATCCGATGATCCAGAGGGCGATCCGCAGGCCGCCCTTCGGCAGGTCGCGGCTACGCATCAGGCGCAGGCCCCAGAGGGCGGGCGGCAGCGCGAAGGCGAGCGCGCCGAGGCCGAGGAGCTGCATGGCGAGGTCGGAGACCACGGCGCCCGCCGCGCCGAGGACGTTGTGCGCGCGCTGGTCGGTGGCGTGGTTGAGGCTCGGGTCGTCGATCGACCACGTCGCCAGCGCCACGGTCAGGGCGACGGCCGCCCCGAACAGCAGGAAGCCGCCGAGCTCCGTCATGCGCCGCGCCAGGAACGGCCGCAGCGTGTCGACGAAGGTGTCGTAGGGCGATGCGGAGCGGCGAAGCGAGCGCATGCGGGACCGGGCACAGAGAGGGAACGCTGCCGTGACGCTACGGCCATTCCGTTAACGGCCATTTAAGGTTGAAGAAGCCTGACCGCGTGCGGGTTCAAGGGCTTATGGCCGTTACGTTTCTGCCGCCCTTGGTGCCACGATCCGGAGCGGGTGCATTCGCGCGCGGGATATGCGAGACCGTGCCCCATGAAGATCGACGGCAAGCTCTATCGCACCATCTGGCCCGCCCGGGACGGCGTCAGCGTCGAGGTGATCGACCAGACCCGCCTGCCCTTCGCCTTCGAGGTGCGGCGCCTCGCGACCCTCGCGGAGGCGGCGGATGCGATTCGCGTCATGGTGGTGCGAGGCGCTCCCCTGATCGGCGTCACCGCGGCCTACGGGCTCGCGCTCGCCATGCGCGAGGATGCCTCGAACGAGGGGCTCGACCGGGCGGTGGCGGCGCTCGCGGCGACGCGGCCCACCGCGATCAACCTGCGCTGGGCCCTCGACCGGGTCTCGGCCCATCTCCGCCCGATCCCGGCGCCCGAGCGTTTCGCACACGCCTTCGCCGAGGCCGGGCGCATCGCCGAGGAGGACGTCGCGAGCTGCCACGCCATCGGCCGGCACGGGGCCCGGATCCTCGCCGACGCGGCCGCCGCCAGGGGGCGGCCGATCAACGTGCTGACCCATTGCAATGCGGGCTGGCTCGCCACCGTCGATTGGGGCACGGCGCTCGCGCCGATCTACGTGGCGCATGACCAGGGCGTGCCGCTCCACGTCTACGTGGACGAGACGCGCCCCCGGAACCAGGGCGCGGCGCTCACGGCCTTCGAGCTCAACGCGCACGGCGTACCCCACACCGTCATCGCCGACAACGCGGGCGGCCACCTCATGCAGCATGGCGGCATCGATGTCTGCATCGTCGGCTCGGACCGGACGACGGCCACCGGCGACGTCTGCAACAAGATCGGCACCTACCTGAAGGCGCTCGCGGCCCACGACAACCGCGTGCCCTTCTACGCGGCGCTCCCCTTCTCCACGATCGACTGGACGCTCGCCGACGGCGTCGCCGAGATCCCGATCGAGGAGCGCGACGGGCGCGAGGTGACCCACCTGACCGGCCGCCTGCCCGATGGCGGCTTCGCCACGGTCGAGGTTGTCTCGCCCGGCAGCCCCGTGGCGAACCCGGCCTTCGACGTGACCCCCTCCCGCCTCGTCACCGGCATCATCACCGAGCGCGGCGTGGCGGAGCCGAGCGCGGACGGGCTGCTCGCCCTCTACCCGGAGCGGCGGCGGGCGGCGTGATCCCCTCCCCATAATTATCGTTTGACAGATATTAATTGCGAATTATGACTGGGCGCATCGGAGGATCGCCCGATGTCGAATGTCGTTGCCCTGCCTCCCGTCCCGAAGCCGCCGGAACCGGGGTCGGGCCAGCATCCTTCATTGCGCATCCTTGCCTGCCGCGTGGGCTACCTGATCCATGGCCTGCTCGCGGCCGGCTCGGTCCTCTTCGGCGCGATCCTCGTCCTCGGCCTCGTCTTCGACGGTGCGCTTCTCTGGCTCGCGCCGGATGCAGCCTATCTCGGCCTGCGTCCGGACGGTGTGGACGGGTTGGTATCCTTCGGCTCGCTTCCCTGGCCGACCCGCCTCGCCTATGCGGCGAGCTTCATTCTGAGCAAGGGGCCGATCCTGCTCGTCCTCGCCGAGATGCGCCGCTGGCTCTCGAACCTCGCGGCCGGCCTCGCCTTTGCCCCGTCCGATGCGCGACGCCTGCGCCGCATGGCCCTGTGGCTCGCGGCTTACTCCGGCGGGCCGCTTCTCGGACACGCCCTCGTCAGGATCGCCGGCAACGGGGTTGATCTCGCGTGGTTTCAGGGTGCGCTGATCCCTGCGCTCGTCCTCGCCGCCGTGCTGGTCGTGGTGGCGGAGTTGCTGCGTGTCGGCCACGCGGTCGAGCAGGACCGGAACGGATTCGTCTGATGCCGATCATCGTCCGTCTCGATGTGATGCTGGCCCGGCGCAAGCGCCGCTCGAAGGACCTTGCTCACGCAGTCGGCATCACGGAAGCGAATTTGTCGCTTCTGAAGTCCGGCAAGGTGCAAGGCGTGCGCTTCGCCACGCTGGAGGCGATCTGCCGTGAACTCGGCTGCCAGCCGGGCGACCTCCTGGAATACGTCCCCGAAGCCGACAACGACCTGCGCCGGGCGGGCTGACCCGAGCAGCCCTGCACCGAGACGCTCGCGACCCGGCCGTCATTCCCGGCCGGGACAGGAGATCCGTGTCCGATGCCCCTCGCCTCCCCCGTTCCTCGGCGTGCTCTGCATGTCCTCTGCCTGATCGCCTGTGCCGGGGCGAGCGGATGCAACGCGCCCGCGTCGGATGCCGGCCGCGTCGAAATCGGCTGGGCCGTCAATGCGGGGCATGGCGTGACACTGCCGATGCGGCGCGCCTCCGGCCGCTGGCTCGTGGAGCTTGCCGTAACCCGGCCCGATGGAAGTGAGCGCAGCGTCCCTGTCTGGCTCAATATGGGGGCTGCCGCACCGATTCTGTCGGAGGGCCTCTATCGTGAACTCGGGATCGGCGAGGGCCGCGATTTCCGGTTTCGCATGGGACCGCTGACCGTCACGGTCGAGGGACGCACGATCGTGGACGGGGCGGGCCGCCTCGACGGCCGAGACCTTCTCGACCTGCTGTTCGCACCGCGGCAGGTCGAGGCCGTGCTGCCGGCCGGCGTCTTGCGCGCGTTCCGCGTCGTGCTCGACCCGCGCGGCCACGGTCACGCTGGCGCCGCCGGCAGGTCCGCGCCCGGAGGGCGTTCCGGTGCCGATCCATGTCGCTCCGACCTCCGGAGTCGCTGTCGTGGAGGCGCGGGTCGATGGTGCGGCCGTGCCTCTCGTCCTGGATGCCGGCTCTCCGTACACGTGGATGAGGGGCCGGACGGTGGCCGATTGGCTCAAGCGCCATCCGGATTGGTATCGCGCCGAAGGTGCGGTCGGGCGCAGCAACCTTGCCATGGCGGATCTCCCCCTCGAACGCGAGGGGACGCTCGTGCGCCTGCCCGAACTGGGCCTCGGGCCGCTTCGCCTGACCGGCATAGGGGTGCTCGGGACCGGCGCCCTCGGAGGGCGGTTCACGGAAGCCGCTCTGGGCGAAGTCTTCTGGGATGCATGGCAGGGCGGGGTCGGTCAGACCGTGGCGGGTTGGCTCGGAAACAACGTCCTCGACGACTTCCGGATCACCCTCGATTACGCCGCCGGCCTGAGTCACTGGCAGCGCCAACGCCCGACCGATCCCTACGACCTCGATGCTGCCGGCCTCTCCCTCGTCCGCCACGGCTCCGGCTATGCCGTGGGCGCCGTCGCGTCACGGCACGGCATCCCCCTCGTCGGCTCGATCGCCAGAGGGGACCGTCTGCTTCGGGTCGATGGCCGTCCGGTCGAGGGGAGGGCTCCCGATGCCGTTCTCGGCGCATTGGCGGGACGACCCGGCACGCCGTGCGTCCTCGATATCGACCGGGACGGAACGCCCATGCAAGTTCTGACGAGAGCCGACTCGTATTGAGTCTGCCGACAAAGGATCCGAAGGATCATCAAAGCTGATTCCGTTGATCAACCTTCGATTGCAATGACCATGATATCTTATTAGTGGCGGGCTGCGCCGGTCGGAATGCTCTTTCTGCTGCTGGCGTGCGTCGTGTATCAGGGCGGCAGAACCGACGCGTTCGCGCAGGTCTTGGCGGCTGTCTCGATCGCCGTCCTGGCGGGGCACGCGGTCGTCACGCTCGGCGTCGCGAGGGCTGCCGCCTTCGGCGCAATCTGCTGCGGCATCACCTTCTCCATCGAGAATCTGGGCGTGGCGACAGGATTCCCCTTCGGCCGCTACGCTTTCCGAGTCGGCGAGGGTCTGGCGCATGTCGGCGCGATCCCGGTCATTGTCGGGCCGCTGTATTTCGGAATCGGCTATCCGGCTTGGATCATCGCCTGCGTGCTGCTCGACTCGGATGTCGCTGCCCCCCGTGATCGCCCGACGCTGGTGGCCGCGCCCCTCGTCGCGGCCTTCACGATCACGCAATGGGATGTCGTGATGGATCCGGCCAGCTCAACGATCGGCAAGGCGTGGATCTGGTTCGAGGGAGGCGGCTATTTCGGCGTTCCGTTGTCGAACTTCCTCGGGTGGTTCCTCACAACGTGGCTGTTCTTCCAGAGCTTCGCGCTGTTCGCCTACGCCCGGCGCGATCGCCTGCCCGCAAAGGCCGCCGGACGGAAGCGTCTCACGGTGCCGATCCTCTTCTACGTCGCCGCCGCCCTCTGCCACCTGCCCCCGATGCTCGATCCCGACCGAGTGGTGGCGGACGGAGCGGGTCGCTCATGGTCCTCTGCCGACATCCGGGAGAGTGCGGCGATCCTCGCCCTCTTCACCATGCTCCCGACCGCGCTCCTGGCCTTGATCAAGCTCTGGGCGATCAGGCGCTCCGCGCCGGGTGACCATCACGATCCGATCCGAGTCACGGCGCCCATTGCCAGAACACCGTCCCCGTGAAGGCGAAGACCTCCGTCCCGTGCTGGTTGCGGGCGGTGCTGCGCATCGTGGCGAGGCCCCAGCCGGGCCGGCTCTCGGAGGCGCGCTTCTCGGTGAGCGTCGCGGCGTAGGAGAGCGTGTCGCCCGCGTAGACGGGGGCGAGCCAGCGCAGATCGCGGAAGCCCGGCGAGGGGCCGAGCATCGGAACCGGACCCCGCTCCGCCGTGAAGCGGGCATCGCGGGCGCGGGTCGCGATCGTGCGCTTCATCCACACCGCCGCCGTGTGCCAGCCCGAGGCGCAGAGGCCGCCGAAATGGGTCTGCCGCGCGGCCTCCGCGTCGAGGTGGAAGGCCTGCGGGTCGTGGGCGCGAGCGAAGGCCGTGATGGCATCCGCCGTGAAGACGTGGGGGCCGAGCGCGCGGGTGGCGCCGATCTCGGCGTCGCGCAGGAAGGGCAGGATTTCCGCGTCCTCAGGCTCTTCGACGGGCCGAGGCTCCGCGAGCGCGACGGCGCGCGGCGGCAGGGGCTCGGCGCCGCGCTGCGCGAAGATCACCGTGAAGCCCTGGAGCATCACGGTCTCGTCGCGCTGGTTCAGGACCTGCATGGAGAAACGCACGAAGCCCCGGTCCGGCCGCGAGCCGGAGCGCCGGCAATCCTCGACCCGCACGACGATCCGGATCGCGTCGCCCGGCAGGACGGGCTTGACCCAGCCGAGCTCGTTGATGCCGGGCGAGCCCATCGAGGTGGCGCCGCGGAAGACGTGGGCCTGCAGGAGCCGCATGCCGAGGCCGGCCGTGTGCCAGCCCGACGCGATCAGCGTGCCGACGAAGCTGCGCTTGGCTGCCGCCTCGTCCACGTGGAAGGGCTGCGCGTCGAATTCGCGGGCGAAGGCCACGATCTCCTCGCGGCTGACCGCGAGGGGCGGGCTCTCGATGACCTGGCCCGGCGCGAAGTCCTCGAAGTGGATCCCGGCCATGACCCGCTCAGTTGGCGAAGCGGAAATGCAGCACGTCGCCGTCCTGCACGACGTATTCCTTGCCCTCGAGCCGGAGCTTGCCGGCGTCCCGCGCGCCGGCCTCGCCCTTCAGCGCGGTGTAATCGGCGAAGGCGATGGTCTCGGCGCGGATGAAGCCCTTCTCGAAATCCGAGTGGATCACGCCCGCCGCCGCCGGGGCCCGGGTGCCCTTCGTGATCGTCCAGGCCCGGGCCTCCTTCGGGCCCGCCGTGAAGTAGGTGATCAGGCCGAGGAGGTCGTAGCCCGCTCGGATCACCCGGTTAAGGCCGGGCTCGGCGAGGCCGACAGCCTCCAGGAACTCCGCTTGGTCGGCCTGCGGCATCACCGCGATCTCGCTCTCGATCTTGGCCGAGACGACCACGGCGACGGCGCCTTCCGCCCTGGCGCGGGCCATCACGGCGTCGGAATGGGCATTGCCCTTGTCGGCGTCGCCCTCGTCCACGTTGCAGACGTAGAGGACGGGCTTGGCCGTCATCAGGCCGAGCTGCTGGAACAGGCGCTCCTCCTCGGCCTTGCGCTCGACGAGGCGGGCCGGCTTGCCGTCGCGGAGAAGGGGCAATGTCCGGTTGACGAGGTCGAGGAACTCCTTCGCCTCCTTGTCGGAGCCCTTGGCCTTCTTCTCCAGCGCTACGACGCGCTTCTCCAGACTGTCGAGATCGGCCAGCATCAGCTCGGTCTCGATCGTCTCGATGTCGGCCGCCGGGTCGACCTTCCCCTCGACGTGGGTGACGTCGCCGTCCTCGAAGCAGCGCACCACGTGGGCGATGGCGTCGACCTCGCGGATATTGGCGAGGAACTGGTTGCCCAGCCCCTCACCCTTCGAGGCGCCGCGCACGAGCCCCGCGATATCCACGAAGGTGAGCCGCGTCGGGATGATCTCCTTCGAGCTCGCGATCCTCGCCAGCGCGTCGAGGCGCTCGTCGGGCACCCCGACCTCGCCGACATTCGGCTCGATCGTGCAGAACGGGTAGTTTGCCGCCTGCGCGGCGGCGGTCTGCGTGAGCGCGTTGAAGAGGGTCGACTTGCCGACGTTCGGCAGGCCGACGATGCCGCATTTGAAGCCCATGATCCGAGTCCGTCAGCTGAGCGCCAGGATGGCGCGGGCGTGAGTGGTGAAGGGGTTGACGACCGTCAGCGTCTCGATGACCTGCCCATCGTTCAGATCCTCGGAGACGAAATGTTCGCAGCGCCCCTGCAGGGCCGAGGCGACGGCGACAGAGTCCCACCATGCGAGGCGGTGGCGGGTCTCGATCGCTATCGCGGCGCGATGCGTCTGCAGGTCGACAGGCGCCGTGCAGGCAGGATGAAAGACCGAGAGATAGCGGCTGACCTCCATCGGCGCCGCGAAGCGGCGCCTGTGGACGAGAACTCTGTAGCACTCATTGAGGATCTGTGGGCTTACGACGAGGCGCCCGCGCGACATCGCCTCCCGGATGAGGGCTGCGCTGCGCACCCGGCGCGCCGGATCCTGCGGGTCCATCGCATGCACGATCAGGTTCGTGTCGAAGAAGAGCCGGCCGGTCATAGAGATCATCGCGTCTTGGTCGATTGTCGGCGACGCCGGGCCAGCCAGGACCGTCGAGGAACGCGTCGAGGGCAGCGAGCTGCTCGGAAATGTCGGGCGTACGCTGGTCCATCAGCACTTGGGCGACGAAGCGCGACAGGCTCAGGCCCCGCTTTGCAGCCTCGACCCGTGCCCAGGCGAACAACTCCTCGTCCAGCGTCACGGTCACGTTCTTCATCGGGAGGCTTCCGCGACCGATATCGTGTTCTCGTGTTTTCGTGTCAATTGCGGGCGCCCGGCATCTTCACGTCGCCCCAGCCGCGTCCGTCCATGGCGAGATGGACCTTGTTCTGGAAGCTTGCATCCTCGCCCGCGGCGAGGAGGGCCGCATGGTCGGCCACCGCCCGGCAGAGATCCTCCACCCAGGGCTCCTCGGCCTTGGCGAAATCGTTGAGCACGTAGGCGTGCACGAGCGCCTTGTCGCCCGGGTGCCCGATGCCGAGGCGCACGCGGCGGTAATCGTTGCCGCACTGCGCCGTGATCGAGCGCAGGCCGTTGTGGCCCGCATTGCCGCCGCCGAGCTTCACCCGGAGCTTGGCGGGCGCGAGGTCGAGCTCGTCGTGGAGCACGATCACGTCGGAGAGCGCGATCTTGTAGAATCGCTGCGCTTCCGAGACCGAACGGCCCGACTCGTTCATGAAGGTCTGAGGCTTCAGGAGCACGGCGCGGTCGGAGCCCAGCACGACCTCCGCCACCTCGCCCTGGAACTTGCGCCGGAACGGACTCGCGCGGTGCACGCGGGCGATCTCGTCGAGGGCCAGGAAGCCGATATTGTGGCGGTTTCGCGCGTAGCGCGGTCCCGGATTGCCGAGGCCGACGATCAGGCGCATCGCTCAAGACTCCGGATGTGCTGAGGCCCAGATATGCGAACGCCCCGGCCTTCCGGCCGGGGCATCCGTGAGAGGCTGAAGAACGGGCTCGCGCCCGGTGCCTCACTCTTCGGTCTTCTTCTCGCCTTCGGCCTCTTCGGCCTCGTCCTCGGCCTTCTCGTCGGCCGCCTCGGCCGACTGCGCCTCGGCGATCGCGGCCTCCTCGGCCTCGACCTCGGCGCCGAGCACCGTCGGCGGCACGATGTTGGCCACCGTGTCGGTCGCCTCGCCGGTATAGGTGACGCCCGACGGCAGCTTCACGTCGGTAATGTGGATCACGTCACCGATATCGCGGCCGCTCAGGTCGATCTCGATCGCGTCCGGGATTTGGTCGGGGGCGACATCCAGGGCAAGCGTGTGCAGCACGATGTTGAGGGTGCCGCCCCTCTGCTTGATGCCCGGGGCCTTGTCGTCGTTGAGGAAGTGCACGGGCACCTCGACGGTGACGGTCTGGCCGGCCACGACACGCAGGAAATCGACGTGCAGCGGAACGCCGGAGACGGGGTCGAGCTGGAAGTCGCGCGGGATGACGCGGGTCTTGCGGCCGCCGGTCGCGATCTCGAACACGGTGGTCTTGAAACCGCCGGCGTAGATCAGGGTGCGGGTGCGGATGAGGTCGATGGCGATGGCCTGCGGGGCCTGGCCTCCGCCGTAGATGACGGCGGGAATCTGGCCCTGGCGACGAACGGCCCGGGCGGCCCCCTTGCCGACCCGGTCGCGTGCCACGGCCTCAAGCGGCTTAACGGCGCTCATGGCGTGATCCTTTCGATGTGAAGAGGCGGAAACGGCAAAGGCCGCCCGAAACGGACGGCCCCGAACCGATCCCACGCGCCCGTGCCTCCAAGGGTGTCCGGCGGGCGCGGCGCCTCCATACAGGCTCGGGCGCCGCGATGCAAACCCGCGGGCATCGCCCGGACCGGATGTCACGCTGGCGCTGTACAGCATCGATCGCACTCAACTTACAATTGATTATTGTAGAGTTGTGCGTAAATACCCTGTCGTTAAGAGCTTTTTAGTTATCACGCGTTAACAGATAAGTATCTCGTGAGAAAATCGAAAGAAGAAAATCTGTTCTAATCACGCAATGTGGGGTGACGGGCCATGAAGATCGGGATTCGAACGCGGCTCTACGGTGGCTTCGGCGTTCTCATCGCACTCGGTGCGGCGCTTGGCGGGATCACCTACTCTCAGACGAGCAGTCTCATCGACCAGCACAAGGAACTGGTTCGAATCGAATCGAACGCGCGCGATCTCCTGTCGATCAACCGCTCGGCCGATCGCCTGAACGGCCTCGCCCTCGAATTCCGGACCGCGCAGAAGGTCGAGAACATCGCGGCGATGAACGACGGGGCCGCCAACATGGCGACCATCGCCGGCAAGCTCGCGGCGGTGACGAAGTCCGACGAGCGGCGCGTCCTCTACGGCACGGTGGTGAGGACCGCGGGCGAGATGAAGGGCGAGATCGCCCGTCTCGGCGCCCTCGGCGACGCGATCCGCGCGAGCAAGGCGAAGCTGTTCACCGGTGGTGACGAGCTGACGAAGGCGACGAATACCCTCGTCGCCGAGATCCGCGCGAGCGGCCAAGCCGACGCGGCGAGCCGCGCGGCCGCCGCCGAGAGCGCGATCCTGCTCGTCCGCGTCTCCAACTGGCGCTACCTCGCGGTGCAGGATTCGAAGGGCCCGGCCACCTTCGCGACCAATGTCGGCAAGGCGGAGGCCGCCCTCGCGGCGCTCGCCGAGGGGCTCGGCGGCAGCCACGCCAGGGTGCTGGCCGCGACACGGGAGGCGCTCGCCGCCTACCGGGACAATTTCAAGGCGACGTCGGATGCCATGACGCAGAGCGCCAACCTGTTCCAGCAGGGTTTCGAGCCCAAACTGCAGCTCATCGCAGAGAGCGGCGCTCGGGCGCAGCGGTCCATCGAGGCATCGGTCGCCGCCATCGACGAGGAGACCGCCGCCACGACGAGCGCCTTCCAGCTCACGCTGCTCGCCCTCGTCGGCCTCGTCGTGGTGCTCGGCATCGCCTTCGCCGCCCTGATCGCGCGCGGCATCATCCGGCCGATCCGAGGCATGACCGGCGCGATGAGCCGGCTCGCGGCCGGCGATCTCCACGTCGACGTGCCCTCGCGCGACGCCATCGACGAGATGGGCGAGATGGCGAAGGCCGTCGAGGTTTTCCGCGAGAACGCCGTGATCCGAAACGAGATGGAGGCCCGGGCCGCCGCGGACCAATCGGCCCGCGAGCAGCGCCTCGCGCGGCGCGACAACCTGCTGCGGGAGTTCGAGCAGGGCGTCACCGGCTCGCTGCAGATCGTCACCTCCGCGGCGAACGAGCTCGACGCCACCGCCCATTCCATGACGGGCGTCGCGCAGGACACGAACCAGCGGGCCGTCGCCTCGAGCGCGGCCGCCGAGCAGACGTCCTCCAACGTGCAGACCGTCGCGGCCGCGACCGAGGAGATGGTGGCGTCCCTCGGCGAGATCGAGCGCAGCGTCGCCCGCTCGGCCGAGGTCGCCGGCGCCGCGCTCCGCGAGGCGGAGGCCACGAGCGGCTCCATGGACCAGCTGACGCGCGCCGCCGAGGAGATCGGCACCGCCGTCACCATGATCTCGGCGATCGCCGCTCAGACGAACCTGCTGGCGCTGAACGCCACGATCGAGGCGGCGCGGGCAGGAGAGGCGGGCCGCGGCTTCGCGGTGGTGGCGAGCGAGGTGAAGGAACTCGCGGCCCAGACCGCGCGCGCCACCGACGAGATCGCCTCGAAGATCGCTGCGATCCAGTCGGCGTCGGGCAGCGCAGCGACCGCGATCCGCCAGATCGGCCGTACGATCGTCTCGGTCAACGAGATCTCCAGCGTGATCGCCGCCACCATCGTGGAGCAGACCGCGACGACGAACGAGATCGCCCGGAACGTCGGCGAGGCCGCCCGCGGAACCCTCGACGTCTCGAACAACATCGCCCAGGTCTCGGCTTCGGCGAGCGAGACGGGCAGCGCCGCGGCTCAGGTCCTCGGCTCGGCGCAGGACCTGTCGAACCAGTCGCTGGCCCTCAAGCAGCAGGTCGACACCTTCCTCGCCCAGATCCGCGCGGCCTGACGGGGCGCGGTGTCACGGCCTCGCTGCGGGGTGCGATCCGCCTCCCGCGGCGAAGCTTTTCCTTTCCCGGCCCTTCGGCTATGCCCCTCACGATCCTTTCCATCGCCGTCGAGGGCCCGCGATGTTTCCCAAGCCGCACGCTTCGCTGACGCCCAACACCTTCGCGTTCGAGCAACTGCCCCTCGTCAGGCCGACCGGCTTCCGCGAGTACGATGCGCGCTGGCTCTTCCCCAAAGAGATCAACCTGATGGGCGTCCAGGCGCTCGGTCTCGGCATCGGCACGCTGGTGCACGAGATGGGCGTGCGCCCCGACATCGTGACGGGGCACGATTTCCGCTCCTACTCCTCCTCGATCAAGCTCGCGCTGATCGCCGGCATGATGGCGGCCGGTCTCAGGGTGAAGGATGTCGGCCTCGCCCTCTCGCCGATGGCCTATTTCGGGCAGTTCGCCCTCGATTGCCCCTGCGTGGCGATGGTCACGGCCTCGCACAACGACAACGGCTGGACCGGCGTGAAGATGGGCGCCAACCGCCCGATGACCTTCGGCCCCGAGGAGATGGGCCGCCTGAAGGAGATCGTGCTCGGCGGCACCTACCGCTACCGGGACGGCGGCAATTACGAGTTCATCGAAGGCTTCGCCGAGACGTATCTCGCCGACCTCAGGTCCCGCGCCAAGCCGATCTCGCGCAAGCTCAAGGTGGTGGCCGCCTGCGGCAACGGCACGGCGGGCGCCTTCGCCCCGAAGCTCCTGGAGAGCCTCGGCGTCGAGGTGGTCCCCCTCGACATCGATCCGGACTACACCTTCCCGCGCTACAACCCGAACCCCGAAGACCTGGAGATGCTCCACGCCATCGCCGCCAAGGTGAAGGAGACGGGCGCCGATGTCGGCCTCGGCTTCGACGGCGACGGCGACCGCTGCGGCGTGGTCGACGACGAGGGCGAGGAGATCTTCGCCGACAAGATCGGCGTCATGCTCGCCCGCGACCTCTCGAAGTTGCATCCGGGCGCGACCTTCGTCGTCGACGTGAAGTCGACCGGGCTCTACAACACCGATCCGGAACTGCAGGCCCAGGCGGTCAAGGCCGATTACTGGAAGACCGGCCATTCCTACATTAAGCGCCGCGTGAACGAGCTCGGGGCGCTCGCCGGCTTCGAGAAGTCGGGGCACTTCTTCTTCAACGAGCCGATCGGGCGCGGCTACGACGACGGGTTGCTCACCGCCATCGCCGTGCTCGAGATGCTCGACCGCAACCCCGGCAAGTCCATGGCCGAGCTCTATCGGGCCCTGCCGAAGACCTGGGGCTCGCCGACGATGTCGCCCCATTGCGACGACGAGGTGAAGTACGGCATCGTCGAGAAGGTCACCGCGCGCTTCAAGGCGATGAAGGAGGCCGGCGAGACCGTGGCGGGTGCGAAGATCACCGACCTCGTGACGGTGAACGGCGTGCGCGTCTCCACCGAGGATGGAACCTGGGGCCTCGTGCGCGCCTCCTCCAACAAGCCCGAGCTCGTCGTGGTCGTCGAGAGCCCGGTCTCCGAGGAGCGGCTGCGCGCGATGTTCAAGGCGGTCGACGGCGTGCTGCGCGAGAACCCGGAGGTCGGGGCCTACAACCAATCCCTCTGACGGGCCTGCTCGGGCACAGGCAGAGAGGCGGCCCGCGCCGGTCATCATGACGGCGATCCTCCGATTCAGGACCTCCCATGGCCGGTGAGACGGACGACCTGCGCCACCGCGCCGTCGCGCGAAAGACCCGCGCCCTTCGCAAGTACGAGGCGGGGGCGGAGCCGACGGGCAGCGACGGCGGCGATCCGCCGGTGGAGATGCTGTCGCCGTTCGGGCCGGTGATGGGACGCACCCGCGTCCCCGCGGCGCTCGTCGGCCGCCTCAACGAGTTCGCGGACCGGAGCGCGCGGCCGGGCGGCAGCGAGTTCCTCGTTCCCCCGGAGGTCGCCCGCGCCGGCGGCGAGGCGTCCCTGGTGGCCGTGATCGAGGATCGCCTCCGGCGTTACGTGCTCGCGGCGGAGGGCGTCGCGGCGAGGCGCGTCGTGATCGACCAGATCTGGATCGTGAGCCAGGTCGCCGGAACGCCGAGCCCGGTTCATTTCCACTCCGGCGACCTCTCCGGCGTGCTCTATCTCCGCTCCCCGGAGCCCCCGGCGGAGGAGGAGTTGCGGAAGACCTACATCTCCGGGCGCCAAGCCGGCCACCTGAACTTCCTCACGGGCGGGAAGCAGCGCTTCGCGCGCACGCTCCTCAGCGTGCCGCCGGAGGTCGGGGTCCTGTGGATGTTCCCGGCTTGGCTGCTGCACGGGGTCGAGCCCTTCCGGGGGCCGGGCGAGCGGCGCTCGCTGTCCTTCAACGCACGCGCCGACGTCGACGACTGATCCCGGCCGGCACATCGGAGCGCTGGCCAAGCGGCTCTCAGGTCGGTGCCTTCGTGGGGCAGGGATCGCCGCTCGGGAGCACGATCTCCTCGTCCGTCCGCTGCGGCCACGCGATGGTTTCCTGCAGGGTGCTCGACAGCTGCACGCCCGTGAACTGGAAGAGCCTCGAACCGAGCATCGGCGTGAAGGTCCCCGTCACCTCGGCGAGGATGTAGCGGTTGTAGAGGGCGGCGTTGACGCTCGTCGTCTTCTCCTTGAAGGTCTCCGGGAAGGTGCTGCCGTGGCGCGCCTCGGCCTGGATGTCCGATTTGACGCTGCGCTTGTTGCTGCCCCTGTTCCCGGCCGACGAGCAGACGACGGCCCGGTAGGTGTTGCCCGTCTTGTAGACGCCGATGGCGCTGATCCGCGCGTCGATGGCGGCGCTGTCGTAGGGGCGGGCCACCAGGTTCGCCGCCTCGAAGATCGGCGTCATGTCGGGCGGCGTGCCGCGCCCTGTCAGGTCCGCGATGGTGCGGGCATATTGGGCGAGGCCGCGCTTGGCCTGGATGCCGCGGCCGAGCTCGGCGAGCCCCAGATAGACCCCGAGCATCACCGGGAGGAGCAGCGCGAACTCGACGGCCGTGCCGCCCCGTTCCGCGCGTGCGAACGAGGCGCAGGGGGAGGCCGGCCGCGCGGCCCGGGCGCGATGGACACTCACCGTCCGGGCTCCGGGATGGGGCGTGGGGCCTGCATCGGATGAGCGCTCCTCACGAGCACGGATTCGTGTTCAGCGGCTCGACCCGGAAGGCCGCCGCCGCCTGAACGACGCGGCGGCCGTTCTCCAGAAGGGAGGCCGGTGCGTAGAGCTGCGAGAGGAACACCGGGTACTCGACGGCCGCCTGGACCACGATGATCTCGTTGCCGTGGCCGCAGGCATACTGACTGCCGAAGGACGAATTCCAGACGAGCTTGCCCTTGACCGGGTCATAGACGGTCGGGCTCGTGACGGCGCTCGCGAAGCTCGAGACGGCGAGAACGTTGAGCTTCACCGCGCTGCAGTCGAACAGGCTCGGCAGCGCCTTCCCGTTCGCTTGGCACAGCGCCGTGCGCAGGTTCTTGAGGATCGTGGTCGCGTCCGCATTCTTGTTGCCCGCGCTGCCCTGGAACTCGCCGGTGTAGATCAGGCGGCTCGCCGAGGTGAGCTGGGCGTTCAGGTTCTGGGTCACCAGCATGGTGAGCCCGATCTCGAAGATGGCGAACAGAAGCGCCAGGAACGGGGGGGCGATGAAGGCGAACTCGACCGCCGACGCGCCCTCGCGCGCCGCGCCGAAGGTGGTGGTCAGCCGCGCGAGGCGGGTGAGCGGCCGATAGCGACCGCGGGGCGGGGCGGCAGGTTGCGTCATGGCTCGATCCGGGTCGCACGGGGGCGCAACCGATCAGGTTTGAGCGAACCTACCGATCAAGGATTGCCGAAGCGTTGCGGAATTCAGTCAGTGCGTGTGGACAGCCCGGCGCGGGCGCGACGGTCAGCGCTCGCTCGCACCGGTGGCCAGCTTGCGACGGTTCTCCGCCTGCTGGCTGACGTCGCCGAAGTACTTCGCGGAATCGCCGAGCTGCACCGAGGGCTGGCAGGCCGGCGTGCAGGAATAGGATTCCCGCTCCAGCCCCCGCTGCACGGTGATCACCGCGGCCTGCGGTGCCTCGACGCGGATCTGCGACTCGGCGATCATCGCGCCGGCGGCGTCGAGGGCGATGAGGTTCGTCGTGCCGAAGCTTTTGCCCGTGAGCACGAGGACGCCGTTCTTCTGCAGGGTGATGTCGGCGATGATCGGGTTGCCGACCACCACGGTCTGCGTGCGCTCCGGGAGCCGCATCACCTTGGCATTGTCGACCACGACCGTGACGACGCCGATGTCGGTCTCGGCCCGCGCCGTCGCCGCGAGGGCGAGGAGCGACAGCGCGACGGTGCCGCGGATCGCGGTCCGTCTCGAAGGAAGGCTGGCTCGGCTGCGCATCGGACGGTGACTCGGGACGCTCGCGCTACGTCGGCGGGCGGCACCGGGGAGCCGGTGTCGGGGGAGATCGCCGTACCCGCCGAAGAGACACCGGATTGGTGAAGGAACCGCTAAGAGGCTCGCCCCACGCATCCTTCCGCCGGTATGGTGGGCACCGCGAGGTCACATCGCCGGCGAGGCGGCGAATTCAAGGTTCGCCAAACAATCCCAGGTTGCTTATCTGCCGAACACAGTAATGAGAATGTCGTTCCCGGGGGTGACGATTTCTTCACCACGATCGAAAGCCCGGACCGGGCTCGCGGTTTGTGCGTCGGATTTAACGCAATCGCAAGGCGTATCGCCGAAGCTCCGTCCTGCCGCCGATCGAGAGAAGAGATCTTCGACGGCTCACCGATCAGTCGTTGAATCTGAGGATCACTGACATGAAGAACGTCTTCAATCGCTTCGCCGCCGACGAGTCGGGCGCCACCGCGATCGAGTACGGCATGATCGCCGCCCTCATCGCCGTGGTCATCATCGGCACGCTGAAGATCATCGGCACCAAGCTCAACACCGCCTTCAACACGATCTCGACCCAGCTCGGCAACTGATCGAGCCTCCCGGAGCATCGGCCGGAATCGGCGGGACGCGACGCGCCCGCCGTTTCCGGCCGCCCGCATCTTGCGGAGCCCGCGGCCGACACGGCCTCGAGCCCTGACGCCACACGAACCCGGGTTCGACGACATGGCAACCCTCCTGGCCACGCCGGCACTCCTCGTCGTCTTTCCGTTCTTCATGGCCTATGCCGCGGCCAACGACCTCCTGACCATGCTGATCCCGAACCGGATCTCGCTCGGTCTCGTGGCGGCCTTCGCCCTCATCGCCGCGACCGGCCTCCTGAGCTGGTCGGAACTCGGCCTGCACCTCGGCGCGGGCCTCCTCGTGCTGGCGATCACCTTCACGCTCTTCGCGCTGGGCAAGATCGGCGGAGGCGACGCCAAGCTCGCGGCCGCGACCGCCCTCTGGCTCGGCTTCGACCAGCTCATCGACTACGCCCTCGTGGCGGCCCTGGCCGGTGGGGCCCTGACCCTCGCCCTCCTGTTCGCGCGCTCGCACCCCCTGCCCCGTCCGGTGGCCCGCCTGCCCTTCGCGCTGCATCTCCACGACGCGAAGACGGGCATCCCCTACGGCATCGCCCTGGCCTTCGCCGCCCTGATCGTGCTGCCCGACACCCTGCTCTGGACCCGGGCGCTCGCCGGCTGAGCCGCGGTACGCCTGTGCCGATTCCAGTCCCGGCGTTCCATCTCGCCGGTCACATCTCCTTAACCGTAATTTGACGATTTTCCCGCAAATCTGACCGGGCAGACGGCGCCTCCGCCGTCGGATTGTTCCGGCCCGACGATGAAACCAGCCCGTCTCGCCGTCCTCGCCATCGCCCTCGTCGCGGGCGGCGGGGCCGCGTTCCTGATGAGCGGGGACGAGCCGCCTCCGGCGCCCGTCGCCCAGGCCGAGCCGCCCCCGCCACCCGTGCCGGTCGCCGAGGTCCTCGTGGCGGCCGCCGAACTGCCCCTCGGCCAGACCCTGCAGCCCGCTGATCTGCGCTGGCAGAAATGGCCTCAGGACGCGGTCGCCACCGGCTACATCACCCGCAGCGCCTCGCCCAAGGGGATCGAGGAGACGGCGGGCTCGGTGCTGCGCGGCGGCTTCCTGCCCGGCGAGCCGATCCGCCAGCAGAAGCTCGCCCGGGCCGGCAGCGGATTCATGTCCTCGATCCTTCCGGCCGGCATGCGGGCGGTGGCGATCGTCACCGACACGCGCGGCGCGAACTCGGCGGGCGGCTTCATCCTGCCCAACGACCACGTCGACGTGATCCGCACCTCCCGCGACGAGGAATCCTCCCGCGCGGGCGGTGGCGAGGTCCAGCGCGCCGAGATCATCCTGCGGGACGTGCGCGTGCTCGCCGTCGGGCAGCTCATCCAAGAGAAGAACGGCGCGAACGTCGTCACGGGCGAGACCGCGACGCTCGCGCTGACCCCGGCGCAGTCCGAGGCGATCACGCTGGCGCAGAAGGTCGGCACCCTCTCCCTCGCCCTGCGCAGTCTCGCCGATTCCGGGCGCGGGCCCGAACCGGAAGAGAAACCGCAGGCCGATGCCGGGCTCACGATCGTGCGCTTCGGCGTCTCCCGGCAGCAAGGCCGGTGACCATGAACGGGCGGCTCGGCCGAACAGAGGCTTCAGCGATGATACCGACCAGAGGCTTTCGGGCGGCCCTCGTCCTGCTCGGGCTGCTCGCCGGACCCGGCGCCTGGGCGCAGGGGCGGGGCGAGCCCGCTCTCGGAGCCGCCCCCGTCCTGACGGTGGGGCCGGCCGAGGCGTCCGCCTCCCGCAAGCTCGAGCTGACGGCCGGGCGCTCGATGATCGTGGATCTGCCGCGCGACGCCAAGGAGGTGTTCGTCGCCAATCCCAAGGTCGCGAACGCCGTGGTGCGCTCGACGCGCAAGGTCTTCGTGATCGGGATGGAGAACGGAACCACCTCGATCTTCATCCTCGACGCGGCGGGCGCCCAGATCGCCGCCCTCGACGTCACGGTCGCGCGGGACCTCAACCTCAGCATCCTGCGCCAGACCCTCGTCCAGAGCATCCCGGGCGGCCGGTTCGACATCCGCTCGAACGGCGACTCGGTGCTCCTGTCGGGCACGGTCGGCTCGGCTGCCGAGGCGGCGCAGGCGATCGACATCGCCAACGCCTTCGTCGGCGTGGCCGGCACCGGCGCCGGCACGAGCCGCGGCACGGTCATCAACAACCTGACGATCCGCAACAAGGATCAGGTGATGCTGCGCGTGACCGTGGTCGAGGTCGCCCGCACGGTGCTCAAGCAGTTCGGCATCAACCTCAATGGCTCCTGGTCGAACCTCAACTTCATCAACGCGACCCCCCTCTCCCTCTCGGGCGGCCAGTTCCCGACGGGCAACCTCGCCTCGGCGACGGTCACCGGCAGCGGCGGCGCCAGCCTCACGGCGACGCTGCGCGCCTTCGAGCAGGCCGGCGTCTCCCGGGTGCTCGCCGAGCCGACGCTGACCGCGATCTCCGGCGAGGCCGCGAAGTTCACGGCCGGCGGCGAGATTCCGGTTCCGTCGAGCCAGAGCTGCACGCCGAGCACCATCGTCGGCGGACAGCCCACCTGCGTCGTCGGCATCGCGTTCAAGAAGTACGGCGTCAGCCTCAACTTCACGCCGGTGGTGCTCGCGGAGAACCGCATCTCGATCCGGGTCGGGACCGAGGTGAGCGAGATCGACCCGCAGAATTCCTACACCTTCACGAGCGGCAACTCGACCACGGCCGTGCCGGGCCTTACCGTCCGCAACTCCGAGACGACGGTCGAACTCGCCTCCGGCGCCACCATGATGACCGCCGGCCTGATCCAGCAGAGGAACAAGGCTGCGATCAGCGGCCTGCCGGGCCTCATCAACCTGCCGATCCTCGGCGCCCTGTTCCGCTCCCGCGACTACCAGCGCCAGGAGACGGAGCTGATGATCATGGTCACTCCCTACATCGCCAAGGCGATGGAGCCCCGCCAAGTGACGCGTCCCGACGACGGCTTCGTCGATGCGCAGGACGGGCAGGCGGTCCTGCTCGGACGGATCAACCGCCTCTACGGCGTCGCGGGCGCCGCGCCGCTCGGATCCACCTATCGCGGCCGCGTCGGCTTCATCACCGACTGAGCGCCCGCTCCCCGAACGCCCGCGGCCCCGGCCGACCACAGGACTCGCGCGAACCGATGACGCTGCCCGCCCTCCCCCGCCCGCCTGCCGCCCTCGCCGCGGTGGCGGCCCTCGCCGCCCTCCTCGGCGCCTGCCGTGCCGAGCGCGTCGCGACGACCGGCTCCCTCGCGCCGGTCGATTACCGGGCCCGCCACCCGATCGCCCTGGTCGACGGGACGCGCAGCCTCGACGTCTTCCCGACGGGATCCGGCCACCTCGATCCGCGCCAGGCGGCCGATATCGACGCCTTCCTCCTGGAATTCCGCCGCTACGGCCGCGGCCGCCTCGTGGTCGACATGCCGCGCGGCCTGTCGCCCGCGGCCGGCGCGGCGGCCGAGCGCACGGCGGCGGCGATCCGCCGCCTCGGGGCCGAGGGCGGCGTCGCGCCCGAGGCCTACGCGTTTGCGGGATACCCGGTGGCGGCCCCCCGCCTCGCCGCGCCGATCCGCCTCAGCTTCCAGCGCATGGAGGCGAAGGTGACGAGCCAGTGCGGGCTGTGGCCCCGCGATCTCGGCGTCTCCGACCCCGCCTTCAACCTGAGCAACGAGCCGACCTGGAACCTCGGCTGCGCGACGCAGTCGAACGTCGCCTCCCAGGTGGCCGACCCCGTCGATCTCGTTCGCGGCCGGCCCGAGGGCCGGATCGACACGGTGCGCCGCGTCAAAGGCATCACCGACCTGCGCGACAGCAAGGATCCGTCAACCACATGGCGGCAGGATGGTCAGGCCAGCGTGAAGTCGCAGGTCGGCAACTGAGATCTTCCCGCGACGCGGACGCCGCGCGGGGCGGTCACCAACCGCCGAGCGACGGCTCGATGCCGGCCTCGGCCGGAACGCCCGCACTACCAGGAACCCCGAGCCGGAACCCCGCCATGTCGGACCACCCCGAGACGCCAGAGCGCATCATCGCCCCGGTGCCGCGGATCACGCTCCAGGCCTTCTGCGAGACGGCCGAGACAGCCGCCCTCATCGAGAGCGTCGGATCCGATCGGCGCATGCAGAAGGCTCATGTGAAGGTGCAGATGGGCGGCGGCGCGGCCGCCGTCGAAGCCTATCGGCAGGCGCCGACGCCGAACGTCATCCTGATCGAGACCCAAGGGGCGAAGTCGAAGCCGCTGGAATGCCTCGACGCGCTGGCCGAGGTCTGCGACCCCGGCACCAAGGTGCTCATCGTCGGCCACGTCAACGACGTTCAGCTCTACCGCCAGTTCATCCAGCGCGGCGTCAGCGATTACCTGATGGCGCCCGTCGACCCGCTCGCGCTGATCGCCGCGGTCTCGGACCTGTTCACGGCCCCGGGCGTGAAGCCGGTCGGCCGCACGATCGCCGTCTACGGTGCCAAGGGGGGCATCGGCGCCTCGACGGTCGCCCATAATCTCGCTTGGTCGATCGCCCGCGGCCAGGACACCCCGACCGTGATCGCCGATCTCGACATCGCGCACGGCACGGCGAGCCTCAACTTCAACCAGGACCCGCCACAGGGCATCGCCGAGGCCGTGTTCGCGCCCGAGCGCCTGGACGCCGCCCTCGTCGAGCGCCTGCTCTCGAAATGCAGCGACAACCTCTCCCTGCTCTCGGCCCCGGCGAGCCTCGACCGGACGATCGACCTCGCCGAGACGGCCTTCGACGGGCTGATCGACCACCTGCGCGCGGCGGTGCCCTGCATCGTCCTCGACGTGCCCCACATCTGGTCGGCCTGGTCGCGGCGGGTTCTCGTCGCCGCCGACGAGATCCTGATCGTGGCCGGCCCCGACCTCGCCTCGCTGCGCAACGCCAAGAACCTCGCGGCGAGCCTGCAGCATGGTCGCCCGAACGACCGCGGCCCGCGCATCGTCCTCAACGGCGTGAACATGCCCAAGCGCCCCGAGATCGGGGCGGCGGAGTTCGCCAAGGCGCTGGAGATGCCGCTCTTCGCCAGCATACCCTTCGAGCCTGCCCTGTTCGGCGCGGCCGCCAACAACGGCCAGATGATCGCCGAGGTGCAGCCGGGATCGAAGACCGCCGAGACCTTCGCCAGCCTCGCCGCGACGATCCTCGGCCGGCCCGAGATCCGCCGCGGGCGCGCCACCCTGCTCGATCCCTTGCTCGAGCCGATCCGCGCCAAGCTCGCGCGGCGGAAAGCGTCCTGAGGGCCGCCGGGTGAGCCAGAGAGCCGCGAGAGACGGGGACACGCCCCATGTTCGGTAGACGGCAGAGTGCCGCTGCGGCGCCCGCGGTCGCGGCGCCCGCGTCCAAGGCGCCCGCCCTGCAGGTGCCCGAGCCGGCCGCGCCCCGGCGGCCCGAGCCCGTCGCCGCACCCCCTGCCGAGCAGGTGCGCTCCGAGGATTACTACCGCACGAAGAGCATGATCTTCGGCGCGCTGATCGAGGCGATCGACCTCGCGCAGCTCGCCCGCCTGGACACCGAGACCGCGCGCGAGGAGATCCGCGACATCGTCTCGGAGATCATCGGGCTCAAGAACATCGTCCTGTCGATCGCCGAGCAGGAGGAACTGCTCGACGACATCTGCAACGATGTCCTCGGCTACGGGCCGCTGGAGCCGCTGCTCGCCCGCGACGACATCGCCGACATCATGGTCAACGGCGCGAACCGGACCTTCATCGAGGTGAGCGGCAAGATCCAGCACACGAATGTCCGCTTCCGCGACAACCAGCAATTGATGAACATCTGCCAGCGCATCGTGAGCCAGGTCGGCCGCCGCGTGGACGAGGCCTCGCCCATCTGCGACGCGCGCCTGCCCGACGGCTCGCGCGTCAACGTGATCGCGCCGCCGCTCGCCATCGACGGCCCTGCGCTCACGATCCGAAAGTTCAAGAAGGACAAGCTGACCCTCGATCAGCTCGTGCGCTTCGGCGCGATCTCCCCCGAGGGAGCGGAGATCCTGAAGATCATCGGCAAGGTGCGCTGCAACATCGTGATCTCGGGCGGCACCGGCTCGGGCAAGACGACGCTGCTGAACTGCCTCACCGCCTTCATCGAGCACGACGAGCGCGTGATCACCTGCGAGGACGCCGCGGAGCTGCAGCTGCAGCAGCCCCACGTGGTCCGCCTCGAGACCCGCCCCCCGAACATGGAGGGCCAGGGGCAGGTCACCATGCGCGATCTCGTCAAGAACTGCCTGCGCATGCGGCCCGAACGGATCATCGTCGGCGAGGTGCGCGGCCCAGAGGCTTTCGACCTCCTCCAGGCGATGAACACGGGCCACGACGGCTCGATGGGCACGCTGCACGCGAACTCGCCGCGCGAGTGCCTCTCGCGCATCGAGTCGATGATCACGATGGGCGGCTTCTCCCTGCCCGCCCGGACGCTGCGCGAGATGATCTGCGGCTCCGTCGACGTGATCATCCAGGCGACCCGCCTGCGCGACGGCTCCCGCCGCATCACCCACATCACCGAGGTGCTCGGGATGGAGGGCGAGGTCATCACGACGCAGGACCTCTTCCTGTACGACATCCTCGGCGAGGACGCGAACGGCAAGCTGATCGGGCGTCACCGCTCGACCGGTGTCGGCCGGCCGAGATTCTGGGAGCGCGCCCGCTATTACGGCGAGGAGCGCGCCCTGGCGGCCGCCCTCGACGCCGCCGCGGACCAGGCCGGGCCCGCGCTCTGATGGGCGCCGTCAACCTCCCCATCGCCGCCGGGCTCGGCGCCTTGGCCGCGGGCGCCGTCGCCTACGCGGTCATCCTGCCCCTTCTCAGCGGGGAGCGGCGTGCGGCTCAGCGCCTCAAGGCCGTCAGTGCCTCGGTCTCGGCCTCGGCTACCCGCGGGGTCACGGTCAATCGCCGCGAGCAGGTGGCCAAGACCCTCAACGAGATCGACGCGAAGAGCCGGGGAACCAAGGTCACCCTCGAACTGAAGATCGCCCGCGCGGGCCTCACCTGGAGCCGGCGGACCTACTTCGCGATCTCGGCGCTGCTCGGCCTCGTCATCGGCCTGGTGATCCTGACCGCCACGGAGAACCCGTTCGCCGGGCTCGGGGCCGCCTTCGCGGGCGGGGTCGGGCTGCCGCTCTGGCTGCTGAAATACCTGCGCAAGCGGCGCATCAACAAGTTCATCCTGGAACTGCCCAACGCCGTCGACGTGGTGGTGCGCGGCATCAAGACCGGCATCCCGGTCAACGACTGCTTTCGTATCGTCTCCCGCGAGGCGGATGAGCCGGTGCGCAGCGAGTTCCGGCAGGTGATCGAGGCGCAGACGCTCGGCCTGTCGCTGAGCGACTCGGTGCTGCGGCTCTACGACCGCGTGCCCGTGCCGGAGGTGAACTTCTTCGCGATCGTAATCAACATCCAGCAGCAATCGGGCGGCAACCTCTCGGAGGCGCTCACAAACCTCTCGCGGGTGCTGCGCGAGCGGCGCAAGATGGCCGCCAAGGTCCAGGCGATGAGCATGGAGGCGAAGGCGTCCGGCGGCATCATCGCCTGCCTGCCCTTCGTCGTCGCCGGGATCACCTACTTCACCAGCCCCGATTACATCTCCCTTCTCTGGACGACGGATATCGGTCGTCTCGCGCTGGCCGGCTGCGCCGTCTGGATGTCGATCGGCGTGTTCACGATGAAGAAGATGATCCATTTCGACTTCTGACCCCGCCCCCGGCCCCGCCGAGACCGCGGGCGGACCGGCCGGGGAGGTCGAGCGGACGAGAGCAGCCGCAGAGAGCCCATCATGGTCGAGATCATCGTCGGCAAGCTCATGGACCCCCGCTTCGTGGGCATGGTCCTGACGGGCATCGCGGTCGCCGCGACCGCCTTCGCCGTGCTGCAGCCCTTCCTGGAGCCGGACGTCCTGGCCAAGCGCATGAAGCTCGTCAGCGACGAGCGGGAGCTGATGCGCAAGCGCGAGCGGGAGCGCCTCTCCAGCAAGGCCACCCTGCGCATCGAGCCGAAAGCCTACATGAAGCGGGTCGTCGAGCAATTCGACCTTCACCGCTGGCTCGGCACCGAGACGGCCAAGCGCAAGCTGATGATGGCCGGCTACCGCGGCGTGGGCGCCGAGACGGGCTTCCTGTTCTTCCGCCTCGTCGCGCCGATCACGCTGGGCTTCGGCACGGCCTTCTACCTGTTCGTCCTGGAGGTTCTCGACCAGCCCTTCCTCGTGCAGGTCGGCATCGTGATCCTGGCCGCGCTGCTCGGCATGAAGGCACCGGAACTCTACCTGATGAACAAGGCCAAGAAGCGCCAGGCGGAGATCCGCCTGGCTTGGCCGGACGCCCTCGACCTGAGCCTGATCTGCGTCGAATCCGGCATGGCGGTCGAGAACGCCTTCCGGCGCGTCAGCACCGAGATCGCGGCGCAATCCGTCGTGCTCGCGGAGGAGCTCGCCCTGATGACGGCCGAGCTGTCCTACCTGCCGGATCGGCGCATGGCCTACGAGAACCTCGCGACCCGCGTCGGCATCGAGGCGGTCAAGTCGGTGAGCACCGCCCTGATCCAGGCGGAGCGCTACGGAACGCCGGTGGGGCAGGCGCTGCGGGTGCTCTCACAGGAGAGCCGCGACCAGCGCATGAACGAGGCGGAGAAGAAGGCGGCGGCGCTGCCGCCAAAGCTCACCGTGCCGATGATCCTGTTCTTCCTGCCGGTCCTGTTCGTCGTCATCCTGACGCCGGCCCTGATCCAGGTCTTCCGGTAGGGAGCGGCGACCGCTCCGGCCTCTCACCCGCGCGGGGCGGGCTTGCGGGCGGCGTGGTCCGCCTTCGCCGCACCCGATCGGGTCGCGAAGGAGCGCAGGGCCTGCACGTTGGCGGCCGCCTCCTCCGGCGGCAGGTCGCGCCGCAGTTCCGCCTCCGCGTCGGGGAGGCGGCCCTTGAGGCCGAGCACGAGCGCGAGGTTCTGGCGCACGCGGGGATCGGCCCCCGGCTGCGCGGCGGCGAGGCGCAGGGTCTCCTCAGCCCGGTCGAGCTGGCGGGAGAGCGCGTAGGACAGGCCGAGATTCGACAGGACCATCGGCTCGTTCGGCCGGATCTTCAGGGCCGCGTCGTAGAATCCTTGCGCGCGGGCGTGGTCGCCGAGCTGGTCGGCGACCGACCCTTGCGCCGACAGCACCCGCCAGTCGGGCTGGGCGGGCGTGTGCGCGTTCTGCAGGACCTCGGCCGCCTCCTCGAACCGGCCGACCTCGGCCAGGGTCTTTCCGTAGGCGGCGAGCACCGCGACGTTCTTCGGATTGCGGAGCGCGGCCTGCTGCAGCACCGCCGCGGCCTGCGTGCGCTGACCGACGGCGCGCAGGCCCTGGGCGTAGCGCATGGCGGTGTTGAGATCGTTCGGATCGGAGGCGTAGCTCGCGCCGAGCGCCTCGACCTCGCGGCGGGAGATGGTCCGCTCGGGTCCAGAGCCGCCGAGCCCGAGGGACGGGAGGCCCCCGATCGAGCCGGTCGTCTCCGGGGAGCGCGACTGGCACCCGGCCGCCAGCAGGGAGACCAGGAGGGCGGCGGCGAGCGGGCTTCGGCGCATGCTTCCGGCCGGGCGGCCCGCCTTCGCAGAGGCCGTAGGGGCGGTCGAGTGCGCCGTGATCATGCTACGCTCCGGACAGGGTCGCGGCCGCCCGCTTCACGGGCTCGCCCCGCCGGTGATAGAGCGTTAACCCTAATCCCCGGTTAAGGCTTCGGCCCCTCCCCTTCGGACGCATGACGAACCCAGCCTCGCCCGAATTCCTGCCCGCCGGCAGCCGTGCCATTCCGATCCGCTGCGTCGGCACCGCGGGCTGGCCCGAGACGGAGGCCGCCCTCTCCTCTGCCCAGAGAACCTACCTGCGGGCGACGGACTTCGCCCCGAAGCCGGGCCGCCTCGCCTTGCTGCCGGCCGAGGACGGCTCGATCGCACGCGTGCTGTTCGGCCTCGGCGAGGCGGAGGGAGCGGGCCGCGACCGGCTGGCCGCCGGCCGGCTGCCGGGGCTGCTGCCGCCCGGCAGCTACCGCCTGGAGGGCGGGATCGACCCGGCCGAGGCCGCCCTCGCGTGGCTTCTCGGCAGCTACCGCTTCGGGCGCTACCGGGAGGCGACGGGCGACAGGCCCCGCCTCGTCGCACCGGACGGCGTCAACGCCGCCGAGATCGGGCGGATCGCGGGCGCCGTCGCGATGGGGCGCGACCTCGTCAACACGCCGGCGAACGATCTCGGCCCGGCCGAGATCGCGGCGGTCGCATGCGATCTCGCGCGGCGCCACGGCGCGTTGATCGCGATCATCGCGGATGAGGCGCTGGCGCGCGACTTCCCGCTCGTGCACGCGGTCGGTGCCGCCTCCGTGCGGGCACCCCGGCTGATCGACCTGACCTGGGGGTCGCCGGACGCGCCGCGCGTCACCCTCGTCGGCAAGGGCGTGGCCTTCGACACGGGCGGCCTCGACATCAAGCCCTCCGCCGGCATGCTCCTGATGAAGAAGGACATGGGCGGAGCGGCCGCCGCGCTCGCCGTTGCCGACATGGTGATGGGGGCCGGGCTGAACCTGCGGCTGCGCCTCCTCATTCCCGCCGTCGAGAACGCCGTCTCGGGCGCGGCCTTCCGGCCCGGCGACGTGCTGGCGAGCCGCGCGGGCCTGAAGGTCGAGATAGGCAACACCGATGCCGAGGGGCGCCTGATCCTCGCGGACGCGCTCGCCCTCGCCGATGCCGAGGAGCCGGACCTCCTGATCGATTTCGCGACCCTGACCGGCGCGGCCCGGGTGGCGCTCGGGCCTGACCTGCCGGCCTTCTTCACGGAGGACGAGGCCCTCGCCGGCGCGGTCGCGGCGGCGGGCCTCGAGGCGGCGGATCCCGTCTGGCGCCTGCCGCTGCACGCGCCCTACGCGAGCCTGCTCGACTCGAAGGTCGCCGACCTCAACAACGTCTCGGGCGGCCCCTTCGCGGGGGCGATCACGGCGGCCCTGTTCCTGCGCCGCTTCGCGCCGAAGACCCGCGCGCATGTCCATTTCGACCTGTACGGCTGGAACCCCTCGACGAAGCCGGGGCGTCCGGAGGGCGGCGAGGTGCAGACGGCGCGCCTCGTCTACCGGCTGCTGAAGGATCGCTACGGGGGGTGATCGGGCGCGCCCTCACCCCTGCAGCGGCAGCCCCCTCTCGATGAGGCGGGCCCAGAGCGAGGCGCCGTAGGGGGCGGCCGCGTCGCAGAAATCGTATTCGGGGTGGTGCAGGCCCGCGCTCGGCCCGTTGCCCATGAAGATGTAGGCGCCGGGCCGGTGGGCGAGCATGTAGGAGAAATCCTCGGCCGCCATCAGCGGCGCGACGGCCCGGTCGACCTGTGCCTCTCCGACGACCTGCGCCGCCACATCGGCCATGAACTGCGCCTCGGCCGGGTGGTTCTCCGTCACCGGGTAGCTGCCGCTGAAATCGATCTCGCCCGCCGCGCCGAAGGCCGAGGCGACGTTCCGGACGACTTCCCGAACCCGGTCCTTGATCGTGCCCCGCACCTCCTGCGAGAGGGCACGCAGGGTGCCCCGCAGGGTGACGCTGTCGGGCAGGACGTTGAACGCCTCGCCGGCCTCGAGCGCGCAGACCGAGACCACCGCCGATTGCAGCGGATCGACGGAGCGTGACACGATCGATTGCAGGGCGACGATGACGTGGCTCGCCACCAGCACGCTGTCGACCGCGTGCTGCGGGAGGGCGGCGTGCCCGCCGCGGCCGCGGATCGTGATGGTGAAGCGGTCCGTCGAGGCCATGATCGGACCGGGCCGGATCGCGAAGCGCCCGACCGGCAGGTTCGGGATGTTGTGCAGGCCGTAGACCGCCTCGATGCCGAAACGCTCCATCAGCCCGTCATGCACCATCGCCTCGCCGCCGCCGCCGCCCTCCTCGGCCGGCTGGAAGATCATCACGGCGGTCCCGTCGAAGGCGCGGGTCTCGGCGAGGTATCGGGCGGCGCCGAGCAGCATCGCCGTGTGCCCGTCGTGCCCGCAGGCATGCATCCGGCCCGGCACCGTCGAGCGGTAGGGCAGATCCCGAACCTCCTGGATCGGCAGGGCGTCCATGTCCGCGCGCAGGCCGATCGCCCGGTTCGAGGCGGTGCCGCGCCCGCGGATGACGCCGACGACGCCGGTGCGGCCGATGCCGGTGACGACCGCGTCGCAGCCGAAGCCGCTCAGCTTCTCGGCGACGAAGGCCGCCGTCCGCTCGACGTCGTAGAGCAGCTCCGGATGGGCGTGCAGGTCGTGGCGCCACGCGGTGATCTCGTCCGCGAAGGCGCCGATGCGGTCGACGACGGGCATGGCTCTCGGAGGGTCTGGCGATGTGAAGGGCGGACGGGCCGTCCGGCCGGTGGGCGCGGCCCGCAGCTCTCGCCGTGCGCACCGGGCTTTCGGCCAGCAAACAGGAGGCCAACCGCCGGGTCAACGGTCAGGGGCGCGGGGAGGTCCCCGCATCCGGCCTCTCGGCGAGATCGTCGAGGATCGGGCAATCGGGCCTCTCGTCGCCGCAGCAGCGCTCCGCGAGGTCCGAGAGCGTGCCCGCCATGCCCTCGAGCTCGGCGATCCGGCGCCGGAGCGCGGCGACGTGATCGAGGGCGATGGCCTTCACCTGCGCGCTCGACCGGCTGCGGTCCCGCCACAGGGCGAGGAGACCGCCGATCGCCTCCATCGAGAAGCCGAGGTCCCGGGCCCGGCGCACGAAGCGCAGGGTGTGCAGATCCGCCACGCCGTAGGTGCGGTAGCCGCTCTCGGCCCGGATCGGTGCCGGCAGCAGGCCGATCGACTCGTAATAGCGGATCATCTTGGCCGAGACGCCGGTCAGCCGCGCCGCCTCCCCGATGGTGATCCGGCCCGGCTCGCGCCCCTTCATGCCGGCCGCTCCGCCGGAACCGTACCGGCACGCCCCGGCGCGGCGCGCCCGCCGGACCGGCGCAGCCGCAGGGAATTGCCGACGACGAAGACGCTCGACAGGGCCATCGCGCCGGCCGCGAGCACCGGCGAGAGGGCGGGTCCGCCGATGAGGGTCAGCGCGCCCGCCGCCACCGGGATAAGGGCGGCGTTGTAGGCGAAGGCCCAGAACAGGTTCTGGCGGATGTTGCGCATCACCGCCCCCGACAGGTCGCGCGCGGTGACGAGGCCGTCGAGGGCACCCGACATCAGGACCACGTCGGCGCTCTCGACCGCGATGTCCGTGCCTGTCCCGATCGCGATGCCGACATCGGCCTCGGCCAGCGCCGGCGCGTCGTTGATGCCGTCCCCGACGAAGGCGACCGCGCCCTGCGCGGCGCGAAGGGCGCGCACCGCCTCGACCTTGCCCGCCGGCAGCATGTCGGCCGCGACCTCCGCGATACCGAGGTCCCGCGCGACGCTCTCCGCCGTGAGCCGATTATCTCCCGTCACCATCGCGACGGCGATGCCGCGCGCTCTCAGCGCCGCCACGGCCTCCGCGGCCCCTGCCTTGACGGGATCGGCCACCGCGATGAGGGCCGCGAGATGCCCGTCGAGGGCGACGTAGAGCGGGCTGCGCCCGGCCGCGGCGAGGCGCCCGGCCTCCGCAGAGAGCGTCCCCGTGTCGATGCCGAGGCGCGCCAGGTAGCGCCGGGCGCCGACGGCAACGCGGCGCCCGCCGATCCGGCCCGTGACGCCGAAACCGGGCACCGCCTCGAAATCCTCGACCGCGGCGAGGGTGAGCCCCCGCTCGCGCGCGGCCAGGGTGACCGCCTCGGCGTACGGGTGCTCCGAGCGCGCCTCGACGCCGGCCGCGAGGGCCAGCACCTCGTCCTCCGCGATCCCCGCCGCCGCGACGAGATCCGTCAGGCGCGGGCGGCCCTCGGTCAGCGTGCCCGTCTTGTCGAGGGCGACGACGCGGACGCCGCGCAGGGCCTGGAGGGCGGCGCCGTTGCGGAACAGCACGCCGCGCTCGGCGGCGCGGCCGGTGCCGACCATGATCGAGGTCGGCGTCGCGAGGCCCATCGCGCAGGGGCAGGCGATGATGAGCACCGCGATGGCGTTGACGAGGGCGTGGCCGAGGGCCGGCTCGGGGCCGAGGATCAGCCAGGCCAGGAAGGTGGCGGCCGCGACCGCGATTACGGCCGGCACGAAGCGGCCGGTCACCCGGTCGACCAGCGCCTGGATCGGCAGCTTGGCGCCCTGCGCCGCCTGCACCATCCGCACGATCTGCGCGAGCACCGTCTCGGCTCCGACCCGCTCGACCCGCAGATCGAACCCGCCCGGGCCGTTGAGCGTGCCGCCGACGACCGAACTCTCCGGCTCCTTGCGGGCGGGGACGGGCTCGCCCGTGACCATGCTCTCGTCCACGAAGCTCGCGCCGGCCACCACGAGGCCGTCCGCGGAGACGCGCTCGCCCGGCCGCACCCGCACGATGTCGCCGACCCGCAGCGCATCGAGGCCGATCTCGGTCTCGGCGCCGTCGCGGATGATGCGCGCGGTCTTCGGCGCCAGCCCGACTAGACGGGCGATGGCCGCGCCGGTGCGGCCCTTGGCGCGGGCTTCGAGGAAGCGCCCGAGAAGGATCAGCGTGACGATGAGGACGCTCGCCTCGAAATAGAGATGGGCGCTGCCCGCCGGCAGCCAGCCCGGCGCCAGCGTCGCGACGAGGGAGTAGAGGTAGGCCGCGCCCGCCCCGAGGGCGACGAGCGCATTCATGTCCGGGTGCCCGCGCAGCAGCCCGGGCACGCCGCGGGCGAAGAAGCGCCGACCCGGGCCGACCAGGACCAGCGTCGCGAGCGCCGCCTGCAGGAGCGAGGGCGCCTGCGCTCCGGCCAGTCCGGAGACGGCGTGATGGAACCCGGGCAGGAGGTGGCCGCCCATATCCAGCACGACGATCGGCAGCGACAGGATCGCTGCGGCGATGAGATCGCGCCGCAATCGGGCCGCCTCCGCCGCATGCCGGTCCGTCGGGTCGATCGAGGCTGCGGCGGGCTCGGCCCTCGCCGCGTAGCCGGCCGCCTCGACGGCGGCGACGAGGTCCTCGGCCGAGACGAGCCCGTCCGCGTGCCGCACCTGGGCCTCCGCCGTGGCGAGATTGACGCTCGCGGCCGAGACGCCCGGCACCGAGGCCAGCGCCCGCTCGACGCGGCCGACGCAGGAGGCGCAGGTCAGCCCCTCGACCCGCAGCACCGTCTCCGCCTGAGGGATCGCGTAGCCCGCCGCGGCGACGGCCTCGGCGGCCTCGCCCGGTGCCCCGGGCGCCCCGAGAACGAGGCTCGCACGGCCGCTGGCGAGGTTCACGGAGACGTCGCGGGCGCCGGGCAGGGCCGCGAGCGCCCGCTCGACGCGACCGACGCAGGATGCGCAGGACAGGCCGGAGACGGGAAAGCTCAGGATACGGGGTCGAAGAGCGGTATCGGACATGGGAGAGGATCGCGTCTGCCTATCCAGGATCCCTCATGTGGGGCTTCCCATGATGGGAAGGTCAAGGGCGGGACGGCTGGCTCGCGCCGCCATCCTCGCGGCAGCCGGTGGGCCGGATCAGCGCCCCGTCCCCGTCTCGCCCGGCGGCGGCTCGGGCAGCCTGACGCGGACGACGGTGCCGCGGCCGATCTCGCTCTCGATCGTCAGCCGCCCGCGGTGACGGTTCAGCGTGTGCTTGACGATGGCGAGGCCGAGCCCCGTCCCGCCCTGCTGGCGGCTCGACGTGACGTCGACCCGATAGAAGCGCTCGGTCAATCGGGGGAGGTGCTCGGGCGGGATGCCGGGGCCGTCATCGGCGACCGCGAGCTCGGTCTCGGGCTCGCCGAGACGTCCCTGCACGGCGCGGGCGAGCGAGACCGTGACCTGGGTGCCGCCGTATTTCACCGCGTTCTCGATCAGGTTCTCGACCACGCGCAGCAACTCGTCGCGCTCTCCCAGAACGGGATAAGCGCCCTCCTCCGCCTGCACGGCCACGCCGACGCCGCGCTCGGCGGCGAGCGGTGCCTGCGCATCCACCATCTGGCGCGCGATCTGGCCGAGATCGACCGTCTCGGTCGGGGCGACGTGCTCGCGCAATTCGATCCGCGACAGCGAGAGCAGGTCGTCGATGAGCCGCGTCATCCGCTGCGCCTGCGTGCGCATGATGGCGAGGAAGCGCTCGCGGGCGGCGACATCGTTGCGGGCCGGCCCTTGCAGGGTCTCGATGAAGCCGAGGAGCGAGGCGAGCGGCGTGCGCAGCTCGTGGCTGGCATTGGCCACGAAATCGACGCGCATCGCTTCGAGGCGCTGCGCCGAGGTGAGGTCGCGCAGGAACAGCACCACGTTCGGCTGGCCGCCCGCCTGCGGCATCGGCAGGGCGCCGATCTGCACCTCGAAGCTGCGCTCGGTCGGCACGCGGGTGGCGTAGCCGGTCTTCAGCGGCAGGCCGGTGCGCAGGACCTCCTCGATGCCGTCGAGGATCTCCGGTGCCCGCAACGCGAAGGAGAGCGGGTGGCGCAGCTTCAGGTTCGGGAGGAGCGCGCGCGCGGCGGGGTTCGCCTCGAGGACGACGGAGCGGCGATCGATCAGGATGACGGGATCGGGAATGTTGGCGAGCAGCGCCTCGGCGATGGCGTGGCGGGCCGGGCTTGCGGCCTCCGTCCGCGCCGCGACGGGGGGCCGGTGGCGCCCGCCGATCGAGCCTCCGAGCCCGGCCGCGGCGAGTGCGGCGGCGGTGAGGGCGAGGTCGAGGGAGCCGTCGAGCCAGGCGACGGCGAGGAGGGAGGCCGCCGCCACGCCCGCCCCCGTCCAGGCGGCCCGGCGCGCGCCCTCGGCCATCAGAGGATCCCGGCCATCGAGAACGGCGCCCTCAGCGGCGGGCAGGAGGCGTCACGGCCGCCCGTCCGGATCGGCGCCGCGGCGTACCTGCTGCGCCCGCTTGAAGATCTCGTAGGCGCCGAGCATCGCGAGGGCGAGCACGAAGGGAACGAGGTAGTAGCAGACCCGGAACAGGAGCAGCGAGCCGAGCACTTGGTCCCGCGGCAGGCTCGACAGGGCGAGGAGGATCGTCGCCTCGAACACGCCGAGGCCGCCCGGCGCGTGGCTCGCGATGCCGAGCATGGCGGCGAGGACGTAGACGGCGAGGAAGGTGGTGAAGCCGATCGTCAGGCCCGGCGGCAGCAGGAGGTAGAGGACGGCTGCCGCGGCGCAGACGTCGCCGATGCCGACGAGCATCTGGCTGAAAGAGACGGAGGCGCCCGGAAGCTCGAGCCGCCAGCCCTTCACCTTCACGCTGCGCCGCTTGAGCGAGACCCAGGCCAGATAGCCGAGCACCGCGACGAGGGCGGCGAGGCCGACGCCCTGGTTCAGGCGGATCGAGGTGAAGGTCAATCCCGCGAGCTGGCCCGCCTCCACGATGAGGCTGAGGCCCAGCACGACGCCCATGCCGAGCCAGAAGGTGAAGCCCGCGATCACCGTGAGCGCGGCGATCTTGGGGGCCGACAATCCCTCCCGGGAGTAGATCCAGTAGCGGATCGTTCCCGCGGTGAAGAGCGGAAAGCCGAGGGTGAAGCTCACCGCGTAGCTCGTGAACGAGGCGAGCGCCGTGATGCGGTAACGGACCTTCACCTTGAGCTGGCGCAGGGCGAGCGCGTCGTAGCCGGTGAGGAACAGGTAGCTCACGCAGACGAACAGGAAAGCGAGGCCCAGCTGCTTCGAGGTCGCCGCCGTGAAGGCCGCGTGCAGCTCCGCCCAGGTGACGGTCTGGACGAGTTTCCACAGGACGCCGATCGAGACGGCGAAGAGGATCACGCTCGCGGCGGTGCCGATCCAGGCGTAGCGGCTCCGCATCCCGGACGACCGGGCGACCTGCGGCACGCCGGCGGCTTCCGCCGTCCGGTCGGCCTCGATCGCCTCGGCGTCGTCGAGCGCCTTCTGATGCTGTCCGACAAAATTCATACGTTCGGCGTTCGCCTCCGCCGGGTGCCCCGCCCGGCGCGAAGCGGGCGGTGAATCATTCCCCGAGCCTGTGCCGGACCGCGGCCCGTTGGCGAGGCATTTAGGGGCAATGGCCGTCAAAGGCCAGCGAGGCCGTCCGAATCCGGCGGTCCCTTCCCATCCGTTTTCGTCCCTGCGCACGGTGAGCGCAGATCACCGTTGCGTGAATCCGGGGCCTGCGAGATGGGCGGCGGCCGCGGCCAAGCCTTGGCGGATGCGCTCGGCGACGGCCGGCGAGGTGCAGACATAGGTCGGGCTCGGATGCGGGATGGCGACGACGGGCAGGGCCGGGCGCAGCGCCTGGAGCGCGGGTCTGGCCTCGCCCGCGAAACGGCCGGCCAGCACCGCCACGGTCAGGTCGGGCAGCCGGTCGAGGAGCGGCTCCAGATAGGCGGCGGCCGCCTTCGCCTCGCCCCGTCGCGGCGCCCGGTTCAGGGCGCCCTCGGCGTGGATCACCCACGGCACCGTGTTCCAGATCAGGGTGTCCCGCCGCGCGATGCCGGCGCCCGCGAGGAAGCGGAACAGGTTGGCGGCTGTGCCCGTGGCGTTGTCGCGGGAGACGAAGCCGGTGCGAAAGATCGCGGGGCCGGGCGTCTCGAGAAGGAGGAGGAGCCGCGCCCCGACGCCGCCATCGAGCGGATCGGGATCCGGCACGGGCGCCTGCCGCTCCGCGGCGATGGTCCGGGCGAGGTCCCGCAGGGGTGCCAGGTGGGGCGAGCCGAGAAGGGCGCGCCGGGCCGCGAGCGCCGCCGGATCGGCGAGGCTTTTCGGAGCGGCGGGCTCAGGCGCCATCGGCCCCCGGAATGCCGGCCGGCAGGATCCCGGAGACCCGGAACCGCTCGACGCCGCGCTCCTCGGCGAGGCGCCGGGACAATCCCTCGCGGCCGCCGAACTGGAAGCCGATCTGCGTCGCGTAGGCCGCGCAGGCGGCCTCCTTGCGGGCCTCGGCCTCCGGCGTGAGGCGGATCTCTCGCTCCGTAAGATCCGCGAAGCGCGTGCGCAGCGGTTCCTTCGGATCGGCGCTGCGCACCGTGTAGGGGAAATCGCGCCACCACAGCACCGGCAGCCCGGTCTCGATGGCGTCGAGGGCCCGCACCATCTGGACGTGATCGACGTGGCCGCCGATCGCTTGCGGCGCGGCGAGGAGATCGGGCCGCAATTCCGCGACGAGGTCGCGGAGTGCCGGGGCGAGTGTCCCGACGATCCCGTCATCGGCCCGCGTCGGCCCGAACAGCTCGGGCGCCGAGCCGTAGCCGCGGTGCGGCGCCTCCCGGAACGGCAGGTGACGCGGCTCGGAGATGCCGAGGGCCATCGCCGCCGCCCGGTCCTCCTCGCGGCGGAGCGCCATGTAGTCGACCTCCGCCGGCAATCCCTTGTCGAGCTGGCAGGCGAGCGCGAAGCCCCGGGGCTCGGGCACGCTGCCCGTGAACGGGGTCGCCATGACGACGTGCCAGCCGGCCTCGGCGAGCATCGCCAGCGTGCCGCCGCAGGAGAAGGCGGCGTCGTCGAGATGCGGCGAGAGGGCGAGCGCGGTGGGCATGTGTCGACCTAGAGGAGGTGCGGCTCCGCCCGGAACCGGCAGGCGGGATCGACGGGCAGATCGGGCGAGAAGCGCGTGTCCGGATGCGCACCCGCGATCGTCGCGTAGATCCCCATGATCTGGCGGCCGACCGTCTCCCAGGAATAGACGCGGCGGCACTCCTCCAGGCCGGCGCGGGCGATGCGGCGGCGCAAGTCCGCGTCCGCGATCACGCGGGCGAGCGCGTCCGTCAGTGCCGGCACGTCGCCGGGCTGGGTCAGGAGCCCGTTCTCGCCGTCGCGCAGGCAGTCGGAGACGCCGACAGAGTGGGTCGAGACCACCGCGAGCCCCGCCGCCATCGCCTCCAGGATGGTGTTCGAGAACCCCTCCGCGTAGGTCGGCGAGACGAAAGCGTCGGCCTGCCGGTAGAGGTCGGGCACCGTCGCGTAGTCGGCGTATCCCGTGAAGCGGAGCGCCGCCTCGGGCAGGCCGCGCTCGGCCGCGCGGGCCCGCGACGCCTCGACATCGGGGCCGATGCCGGAGATCGTCGCGGAGAACGGCGTGCCGCGATCGCGCAGGTGTCCGAGCGCGTCGATGAAGTCGAGCACGCCTTTCCGGCGGTCGACGCGGCCGTGATAGAGGAGGCGCACCGGGCCGGCATGGGGCTCGGGCAGCCCCTCCTCCGTCGTCTGCGCGAACCGCGCGGTGTCGACCGCGCCCGGCACGATGGTGAAGCGGCCCGGGTCGGTGCCGAGCCGCTCGCAGACTTCCGCCACGAAGGAGCGGCCTCCGATGAGGAGCGCGTTGGCGTGGTCGAGCACCGCGCACATGGCCCGGCGGTGCGTCTCGCAGCAGGAGCCGACCCAGTGGCCGTCCCCGCCCTGGATCGAGACCACGTTCGGAACGCCGAGCCTGGCGGAGGCGAGAAGGACCGCCCAGCCGGTCGGGTAGCCGTACTGGGCGTGCAGGACGTCGAAGGGCGCGCGCGCATGCTCGGCCGCGATCGTCTCGACCATCGTCCCGACGTCGCGCTCGAAATCGCCGCCCTCCTGCTCGCCGAGCTGCTCGAGGCCGATCACCCGGACTCCCGGGACGGGCGGGGGCGGGCCGCCGCCGTAGACACGGGTGCCGAACGCGTCGCCCCGGTACTGGCTGATCATCGTCACGTCGTGGCCGGCGCCGACGAGTTCGCGCAGGAGATTCTGCGCGTAGACGCTCATGCCGGATATCGCCGGGAAGTAGCGCCGGCTGACGAAGCAGATCCTCATCGGACAGGGGTTTCCCGTACGCTCGTGTCGGGCGGCGGCAGTTCCGGGCCCGGCCGCCGGCAATTCTTCAGGTATTCGAGCGCCTTCGGGATCATCGCGTCGGCTCGGTGGCTCTCGCGGGAGAGCTCGACGCAGATCAGCTTGCCGAAATGGATCGCTTCGAGGGCGTCGAGCACCCCCGGCACGTCCATGTCGCCCTCGCCGAAGGGCAGGTGCACGTGGACGCCGCGCGCCATGTCCTCGATCGCCACGGTGCCGATGCGGGGCGCGAACTCGGCGACCGCCGCCGCCGGCTCCCGCTCGCCCGTGACGAGGCAGTGGCCGGTGTCGAGGGCGAGGGACAGGCCTTCGACCTGGAGCGCCGCGAAGTCGTCGAGCGTCTCGATCAGCATGCCGGGCTCGGGCTCCAGGCAGGGCACGATGCCATTCTCGCGGGCATAGGCCACGACCTCGTTGAGGCCTTCAGTGAGCCAGAGCCGCGCCTCCGCAGGGTCGATGCCGGGCTTCGGCACGCCCGCCCAGAACGACACGGCCTCGGATTTCAGGATCGCGCCGATCTCGATCGCCCGCTTCAGGAAGCCGATCCGGCGGGCGCGCCCCGTGGCGTCGGCCGTCACCAGGGTCGGCTCGTGCTTGGCCCGCGGGTCGAGGAGGAAGCGGGCGCCCGTCTCGATGACGGAGTCGAGGCCGAGGCGCTCCAGGCGGCTGGCGACCCGCTCGGCTTCCCGCGCCCAGGTCTCGGCGAAGGGGTCGAGATGGTGGATGTCGAGGGTGAGCGCGATGCCGTCGTAGCCGGCACCGGCGATGAGGTCGATCGCATCGTCGAGGCGGTGATTGGCGGCCCCGTTGGTGTTGTAGGCGAAGCGGAGACTCATGCGGCCCGTCCCCTCTGCTCCAGCCGGAACGGCGCGTGGTGCGATTCCGGCTCGCGATAGAGGGGATAATGGCTGCCGACGATCTCCTCGGCCAGGGCCACGTCGAAGAGCGGCTGGCCGCCGAAGCGCTCGATCGCCTCGGGCGTCAGGCGGATCGGGCGCAGGGTCTCGCTGGGCGTGCCGAAGCGGACGAGGGGGTGATCGCGCTCGATGAGCTTGCGCGCGTTGCGCTCGCCGATCCGGTAGTAGCTCATGGTCTCGACCTCGAGCCCCGGCACGATCGCCTTGACGACGCCGACCCCGCCGCCGGGCGGCGAGCAATCCACGTAGAGGATGTCGAAGCCCGCCTCGGACAGACGCTCGCAGGCGATGGCGCCGCGCGCGTGCCCGTCGGCGGCCGGCGTCGTCGGCAGATCCGCGAAGGATTTCGTCGTGCGCTCGGAATAGACGGTGTCGGCGAGCACCGTGTGCAGCTCCTCCGGCGGCAGCACGATCCATTCGAGCATGGCCTTCAGCGCCCGGCTCTCCTCCAGGTCGAGGCTCGGCAGGGCCTTCTCGATGAAGTCGCGGACGTAGCCCGGCGGCGTGACCCGCTCGGCGAAGGAGAGGGGGCCGTGCCCGAAGGCCTTGCGGACCCGCGCCGCCTGGAATTCGAGGAGCGCCTTGCGCAGGGCCCGCTCCCGGTCCGGGTCGCAGGCCTCGCCGCAGGCCGAGAGGGCGATCGGCGCCGGCGCGTCGGAGGGATTCCGGTCGTAGCCGACGACGTAGAGGTTCGTCAGGCCGAACTGGTCGGTGGCGAATTTCGGCAGGGCCCGGATGCCGAGCGATTCCAGCCTTGCCAGCATGCCTGAGGTTTCGGGCCCAAGCCCTTGCGAGAGATCGAGCATCACGCCCTGGTCGAGGGCCCGGAACAGGAGGCCGTTGCCGTCCCGCTGCAGCAATTCCAGAACGCCGTGGCCGAGGGCGAAGGGCACGTCCGGCCCTGCGCCGAGGCCGTTCGTGATCAGGTTCGTGAAGGGCTTGTAGCCCTCAGACAGCTCGAAATAATCCGTCGCCGCGACGTCGAGGGGCATCAGCACCGTCTCGCCGGTCGGGTGGCGGGTGGCGGCGGTCCATTCGAGCACGGTGTCGCGGTCCACGGGCGAGCCTGCGGGGAGGCCGAGCGTGAGCGGGTCGGCGACCGAGCGGGCGCCATGGACGCGCACGAGATCGGTGTAGGATCCCCGCTCCTTCCGGCGCGGGATCAGCGCGAGCGAGGGCATCAGGTTCTCGGCGATCTCGGCCACCGCGCCGATGATCGCCTCGTCGTCGGTCGCCCCGTAGCCGATGCCGCTCGGCATGGCGCCGACGAAATAGGGATCGTCGAGGAAGAGCGAGACGAACCAGACCGGGATTCCGGTGCGGTCGAGGGGCGCCAGCGGAAAGCCGACGATGCGCCCTTCGGGCAGCACGTCGAGATAGGCGCGCACGGGCTCGGGCAGGGAGTCCGGCAGGCCCTCGATCCGGCGCTTCTGCCCGAACCGATAGGCGCGCGGCGCCTTCAGGCGGGCGTGGCGGGCGCGGTCGTCCTGATCAAGCTCGGTCATGGTCTTCGATTCATCCCGTTCCGCATCGCCGTCCGACCGGTGCCGTGCCCTCAGCGGCCCGCCCGCGGCCCGTCCCGGCGGCGCTCGCTCTCGTAGGCTTCCACCACGAGCCGCATCGTGTGCAGGTCGCGCTCGACCGAGTAGGCGTCGCGTTCCTCCGGACGGCGCAGGGCCGAGCCGAAGGCGCGCACCTGCTCCAGGAAGGGCGAGGCCTGCGTGTCGAAGGCGATCTCCTCCGCACGCCCGCTGGCGCCGTCGGTCAACGTCACCGTGCCGCCGGCCACCTGCCCCATCGTGTCGATGGCGGTGAGCATGCCCCTGGTGCCCACCACCTCCAGCCGCCGCCGCGGCAGAGCGTCGGGGCAGTTGTAGGCGACGTGAAGGTTGGCGAGCACGCCCGCGCCCGTGCGCCCGATCAGCAGGGCGCCGTCATCGACCGCGTAATCCTGCGCGCGGGCCTGCGTCAGGGCGACGATCTCGGTGATCGATTCGCCGGTGAGGAAATCGACGAGGTCGAGCCCGTGCGGCGCGAGGTCCATCAGGGCGCCGCCCCCCGCCTGGAGAGGGTCGATGCGCCAATTGTCGAGGCCCTCGACGGAGGCCCAGCCCCGATCGAGCCAGCAGGCATAGACGATGCGCACGGCGGTCACGGTGCCGAGCCGGCCTGCCTCGATCAGGGCCCGCATGGCGCGGTGGCCGGGATGGTGGCGCTGGTCGAAGGCGGTGCCGTAGAAGATGCCGCCGCCGCGCACGGCCTCGGCCATCGCCTCGGCATCGCCGAGTTGCGCCGCCATCGGCTTCTCGCAGAGCACGGCCTTGCCGGCCGCGGCCAGGGCCACGACCGCCTCGCGGTGCAGATGGTTCGGGGTGGCGACGTAGACGGCCTCGATCTCGGGATCGGCCAGAAGGTCTGGGAGTGTCGCGTAGGCCCGCGCTCCTTCCGCCTCCGCCGCCCGGCGGGAAGCCTCCCCTGGGTCGCAGACGGCGACGAGGCGATGCCCGGCGGCGCGGATGCCGGGCGCCATGTAGTCGCGCGCGACCCAGCCGTAGCCGACGATGCCCCAGGCGACGCCGTCGGTCATCACCAGCGCTCCGGCAGATCGACGAATTCCCGCCGCCGCACACGCTCGGCCTCGGGAGCGGTCGGGGGGCCGACCCAGTCGAGCGCGTCCGGTCCGTCCGAGCGCATCGGGTAGGTGACGGCGGCTGCGTATTCCTGCTCGTAGCGCTCGGACGGCCAGCGGATCTCGTAATCCCCTGCCCCGTCGGGTGCGTAGAGCGGGTTGAGGCGCAGATGCGTGCCCTCGCGGGGCAGCGTCAGGCCGTCGATGATCGCGCGCGGCGCCGGGCGCATCCCGGGCCCCGCCACCACCGAGAAGGCTTCGCAGCCGCGGATCTCGGCCGGCAGCCGGGGCGCGGGGGCGCGGGTCTCCACGAGGGCCCGGGTCAGCTCGGCGTCGTCATAGACGAGGGCGTCCGGAAACAGCTCCTCGATCTCCTCGGCCGAGACGGCCCGGCCCGCCGAGAAACCCGGCCGGTCGCTGTTGTGGATGTGGCTGAGGGCCAGCCAGCCGTCGTCCCCCGCGTTCTGGCGGAGGCATTCGAGCAGAGATGCCTTGTCGTCGAGGAAGTAGAAGGCGTCGTTGCAGACGACGAGATCGACTGGCGCGCCGCCGACCGGCCAGTGGGGCGAGGCCGCATCGAAGCAGACGAGTTGCGCCCCCTTCCCCACCACCCAGTGGCGGGCGACCCAGAGCTTGGCGAAGACCACGTCCGCGCCCGCGACCTTGGCGCCGTGGCGCTGCAACTCGCGCAGGTAATGCCCGATGCCGCAGGCGAACTCGAAGACGCAGGCGGGCTCGTTCCAATGCGCCTCCAGCAGCGCAAGCCCGGCCAGGAAGGTCGGATCGCTCCAGCGGTGAAGGAAGTAGTCTCCGACGCGGCCCCAGCCGAGGAGGCGCATCGCGTCGCGCAGGCTGGCCTCCTCGCGCCCGTGCACAAGGGCTTCGAGGTCGGCCCGGTCCGCTGGCGGACCGTTCCACCAATCGTCCTGGTCGGCGAGGAGGGCCACGAGAGCCTTCTCGCGGCCGTTCGCTGCCTCCGCATCGTCGAGATGCGCCAGCACTTCGGCAATGAGAGCCTCACGGCCGATGCGCAGGTACGGGATCCCGTCGATCACCGGCCAGCGGGCGCCGGTCTCGGCGTCGCGCAGGGAATGCGGCGTGTCGGAACGGAGCGCGTTGCCCGTCTCGGGGGAGGTCAGGGTGAAGGGGATCATGCTCTGCTACCCGCCCCCGTCGCGTGTGCGATCACGGGATGCGCATATCCTTCAGCACCCGATCATGGAACCCCTTCACCGGCCCCGCATGGACGAGTTCCATCTCGTCGAGCACGGTGCCCATGGTGAGCGAGGCCGCGCGCAGGTGCTGCGCGATCTGCAGCACCCGGTCGATCGCGTCCGCCGCGTGGAAGGCGCGGCCCTCCGCGGTGGCGTCGTCGGGCAGCACGGCCCGGGCCCGCTCGACGGTCGCGCGCAGGGGCGGGTCGAGTTCGTCGAGCGCCCATTGCGTGGTGCGCGCCATGATCGGCCCGAGATGATCGCCGAGCAGCATCTCGCCGGTGAAGCCGGCATCCGGCATCGCCGCGTTGTGGAAGTGGTGCGCCATCGCCGCGAGGAACACGGTGGTCGGGTCCGCCCGGTAGAACGGGCTCAGCACGACGCCGTAGACGGCGACCATCAGGCAGTGCTCGGCGTGGTTCTCCGGCGGCTCGAGGAGGATGCGGGGCTTGCCGGGGCAGGTCACGCCCGCGCGCGGCTGCTGCGCCAGCGCCGCGACGAAACCCGGTAGCGAACCCGCCTCCAGCGCTTCCCGGCTTCTGAGCCGCTCCCGCAGCCGCCCGCGAAGGCCGGCTTCCAGCTCGGGCGTGACCGCGTCGAAGCCGGCGACGAGCACGTCGCCCACGGCCGCCTCGGAGAGGCCCGCCGAGGCCAGGAAAGGGGCGTCGAGGTCGCAGAGGCGGCAGGCGGCGAGCGTCTTGGCCGTGATCTCGAGGGCCACGGCCTCGGGCGCGGCTCCGCCCGTCAGGGCGCTCCACCCCTGCGCGAACAGGCGCTCGGCGACCGAGCCCGCGCGCCCGGCCGAGCGGACGCGCTTGAGGTCGTTCAGCTCGACGAGTAGCTCGCGGAGCGCGACGGGTGCTGCGGCGCCCTCCGACGGGCCCGGCATCAGTGCACGCCGAGCCAGTCGAGCAGCATCTGCTCCTGCTTGCCGAAGGCGTGCTCCGGCCCGTGGCCGTTCTTGACCATCGGCGCCTTGAAGAAGGTCGAGAGTTGCTCCTGCACGCCGCCGTCGCCGCGCTTCTTGGCGAGGTCCAGCACGCGGGCGATCTCGATGACGAGGGGCGCGGCCAGGATCGAGTCCTTGCAGAGGAAGTTGACCTTGATCTGCATGCGCTGCCCGAGGAAGCCGGTCACGTCGATGTTGTCCCAGGCTTCCTTGTCGTCGCCGCGGGGGCGGTAATAGTGGATGTGCACGAGGTGGTCCTCGACCGGGTAGCCGAGGATCGAGTCGAGCACCGTGCCCTTGGTGTTGAGCTTCGATTGCAGCGAGCTCGGATCGTTGAGGGCGAGACCGTCGCGGTTGCCGAGGATGTTCGTCGAGAACCAGCCGTCGACGTGCAGCGCGCGCGCCTTCAGCGCCGGCGCCAGCACCGTCTTCATCATGGTCTGGCCGGTCTTGCCGTCCTTACCCGCGACCGGGACGTTGAGCTCTCGCGCGAGGTCGAGCAGCGCCGGCACGTCGGCGGCGACGCTCGGCGTGAAGTTCGCGTAGGGCACCCCGCTCTTGATCGCCGCGTAGGCGTAGAGCATCGCCGGGCTGATCGATTCGTCGCTCGCGTCGAGCCCCTTCTCGAAGGCGGCCGAGGAGTTCAGCACCGGCTCGCTGAGATCGGGCCAGCGCTCCGTCGAGGCGAGGTTGACCACGACCACCTCGTCGAGGTTGCTCTCCTGGCGGAAGCGCCGCAGGTCGTTGGCGATGATGGAGACCGTCTCGCGGTGATCCTTGGCGACGATGCGGTTGCCGCCGTCGATGTTCTTGCAGAACTTGGCGCTGCCGACCGCCGGCCAGGGCGTGATGCCCTTCAGGACCTGGGCGCCGTTCTCGATATCCTGCTTGGTGAGCACACCGTGGCCCGTCGCGGCCGAGGCGAGGTCGTCGCCGTTGAGATCCCAGCCGCCGAAGACGAGATCCTTGTAGTCGGCCATGCCGGCGACCGGAACGTTGGCGAGCGGCAGGCCGTCGAGCCTGTTCGACCCCGACTTGATCATCTCGATGCCGGCGATCGCTGTGGTGGCGACCGCGCCACCCATGCCAACGAACGCAACGCCGACGCGGCGACCGGTCTGCATGCTCATCGGAACCGAACTTCCTTGCTGTGAAGACGCGGGGGCGTCGGACGGGCCAGGAGAGCCAGCCCCGCGTGGGACTAGGTAACTGGCTCGGTCAGGCTTCGTTCCAAGCCCCGCTCGGACAAATTTCTGCCCCCGTTCCCCTGAACCGCGCCCGAACGGATCGTTAAAAATCCGTAAAAACGCAGGGTTAACCGGCCCTTAAGGGTGCCACGGTTGGATCACCGGGTCGTCCCATTGTGGACACAGGGGGCGGCGACATAGCCGCCACTTGATCGAAGCCGCGCCCAAGCAAGCCGCGGCACGAAAAAGGAAGAATGATGGGGGTTTTCCCGGAGCCGGCGCTTTGCGCCGACGACGCGAGCCGTCTCGTGCTGAGCGAGACTGTGGATCAAGATCAGACCGTAGCGTGGCTGCTGCGAGCCGAGCCGAAAAGACAGGGCCGGCGCCATGCCAATATTCGCCGTCGTCTGCTGACGACTTTGCTGGCTGGCCTCGTCGGCTTCAGTTTGCCGCAGAGCGCGCTGGCGCCCGCCTCCGCTCACGATCGCATCGACGAGCGGGCCGTCGCGGCCCGGGATCTCGCGAGCCGGACGGCGCCGGAGAGGCCGGCGGACTGGGGCGGCGTGCCGCTCCTCGAGCAGGAGCCCGCCACCACGGCTCTCATCGTGAGCGATCTCGCCAGCCTGCCCCAGCCCCGCACCGGAGCCGGTGACGAGGTGCTGCGCTTCGGCGAGATGAGCGTGCCGCGCGCGATCGTCGAGACGATCCTGCGGGCCTCGGCGGAGGCCGGGGTCGATCCCGTCTACATGATGGCGCTGGCCGACAAGGAATCGAGCTTCTCGGCGCGCGCCAAGGCCGCGACCTCGTCGGCCGAGGGCCTGTTCCAGTTCGTCACCGCGACCTGGCTGGAGATGATCCGCGATTTCGGTGCCCGCTACGGGTACGAGGACGAGGCCGCCGCGGTCACCGGGCGCGGCGCCGCCATCACCGTCTCGGGCGAGGGCATGCGCGAGCGGGTGCTGCGCCTGCGCCGCGACCCCTACGTCGCCTGCCTGATGGCGGCGGAGCTGATCAAGCGGGATCGCGCCCGGATCGAGGCCCGGATCGGACGTGACCTGAAGACCTCGGAACTCTACCTCGCCCACTTCTTCGGCACGTCGAGCGCCGGCCGCTTCCTGGCGCTGAGCGCCGAGCAGCCAGGCACGGTCGCCTCGAAGGAATTCCGGAGCGCGGCCCGGGCCAACCGGTCCCTGTTCACGGAGAAGGCCGGCAAGGGGCGCCGCGGCCTGACGGTCGCCGAGGTCTACGACAAGATCGACGACATGATCGACCGCCGTCTGAACCAGTACGAGGGCGTCGCCGCGCTTGCCGGGACCCTCATGCGGGAGGAGCGCGAGGACGGGCGCGTGAAGGTCACCGACGCCTCGCTGCCCGAGCTCCGCTGAGGCTGCGCGCCGGCGGCCGCTCAGGGGCCGGCCGTCGCATCGCCCCCGCGCTTGACCCGGCTCAGGATCATCGCGAGGGGAACCGCCGAGGCGGAGACCAGGGCCAGCGCCCAGAAAACGTCGATATAGGCCCAGAAGGCGACCTGCCGGGCGAGCTGCTGGCCGATCCAGGCGGTGGCCTGCCCCTGCGCGTCGACGCCGGCCGCCCCGTGCTGCGCGAAGTAGCGCGTCGCCCGTGCGAGCGTCTCCTGGTAGGCGGGCTCGGTCGGCGTGACGTGCTCGACGAGCCGGCTCTGATGGAATTGCTGGCGGTAGGCGAGGATGTTCTGCGCGAGGGAGACGCCCATCGAGCCGCCGACGTTGCGGGCGACGTTGATTAGCGCCGAGGCCTGATCCGTCTGCGACCGGTCGATGCCCTCGTAGGAGGCGGCCGTGATCGAGATGAAGATCATCGGCAGGCCGATGCCGATGTAGATGCGCGACCACGCGAAGAACCAGAACGTGCTGTCGCCGTAGAGCCGCGTGAGATCGTACATCGCGAAGGCGACGATCGTGGCGCCCAGGGCGATCAGGTATTTCGGCTGTACCTTGCCCGAGACGCGGCCGATCACGAGCATCATGAACACCGTGACGAGTCCGCCCGGCGCCAGGGCGAGGCCGGCGAGCGTCGCCGTGTAGCCGAAATAATCCTGCACGATCTGGGGGATGAACTGCGTCGTCGCGATCAGGATCGCGCCGGCGGCGAGCATCACGAGGAAGCAGGCCCCGAACTGGCGCTTGCCGAGGAGCCGCAGATCGACGACCGGATTCCTGCGGGTCAGCTCCCAGGGGATCATCAGCACGAAGGCGACGAGGCTGAGGATCGCGAAGGTGACGATCAGGTTCGAGCCGAACCAATCCTCGCGCTGGCCCTCGTCGAGGACGACTTCCAGCGAGCCGAGGAATGTGGCGACGAGCAGGAAGCCGATGAGGTCGAAGCGCACGCCCTCGCGCCGCAGCCGGCGACGCTCCTGCTTGGCCGAGTCCGGGTCCTCCAGGAGGAGGTACATCAGGCCGAGGGCGAGGAGGCCGATCGGTCCGTTGATCAGGAAGCACCAGTGCCAGGACACGTTGTCCGAGAGCCAGCCGCCCAGCGTCGGCCCGACCACGGGCGCCACCACCACCGCGAGCCCGTAGAGGGCGAAGGCCTGCCCCCGCTTCTGCGGCGGGAAGGAATCGGCGAGGATCGACTGCGCGAGCGGCGCCATGCCGCCCCCGCCCAGCCCCTGCAGCACCCGGAAGACGAGGAGCGACTGCAGGTTCCAGGCGAAGCCGCAGAGCACCGAGGCCACGGTGAAGAGCGCCACGCTCCACATGAAGAACGCCTTGCGGCCGTAGCGCTTGGCGAGGAAGCTCGAGGCGGTGAGCACGATGGCGTTGGCCACGAGGTAACTCGTCACCACCCAGGCCGCCTCGTCGGGCCCGACCGCGAGGCCGCCCGAGATGTAGCGGAGCGCCACGTTCGCGATCGTCGTGTCGAGCACCTCCATGAAGGTCGCCAGCGACACGACGAGGGCGATCGCCCACGGGCTGTGGCCGCCCGCCGCCCTGGGCAGCGCGCCGGATCTCGATCCCGGTCTGCCCCCGCCCGCCGCGGCGGCGCCCGCGCTCATCGCACGCGCACCGTCGGGACGATCGACATGCCGGGGCCGATCGAGACGTCGCGGGGCCAGTCGTCGACGACGATCTTCACGGGGATGCGCTGGACGACCTTCACGTAGTTGCCGGTGGCGTTCTGGGCCGGCAGCAGGCTGAAAGCGGTGCCCGAGCCCGGCTGCACCGAATCGACCCGGCCGTGGACCTTCCGATCCGGATAGGCGTCGATCTCGATGTCGGCGTCCTGGCCGGGGCGCATGTCGGTGATCTGCGTCTCCTTGTAGTTCGCGGTCACCCATTTCTCGTCGGGCACGAAGGTCGCGAGCGCCTGCCCGGCCTGGGCGAACTGGCCCTTGGCGCCGGAGAGCTGCACGATGCGGCCGGGCTGCGCGGCGGTCACCGTCGTGTAGCCGAGGTTGAGGTCCGCCTGGGCGGCCTGGGCGCGGGCGGTGGCGAGGCTCGCCTCGGCGCTCGCCTTCTGCGCCTCCAGGGAGCCGATCTGCTTCTGTGCTCCGATGACGCTCGCCTGCGCCCGCTGCAGCGAGGCTTCCTGCTGCTCCAGGTTCGAGGTCGATTGCTGCGATTGCTGCACCGTGCCGGCGCCCCGCGTCGCGAGGTCCTTGTAACGGGCGGCGTCGGCCTTGGCGAAGTCGAGGGCGGCCTGGGTCTGCGTCACCTGCGCCTTGGCGACGTCGATCTGCGCCTTCTGTGCCTCAATCTGCGCGTCGGCGTTCCGGATCGAGGCCTGCGCCGAGGCGATCTGCGCCTGTGCCTGCCCGACGGCCACCTCGTAGTCGCGCCGGTCGATCTGGAAGAGGGTGGTGCCGGCCTCGACGTGCTGGTTGTCGGTGACGGGCACGTCGACCACGTATCCGGAGACCTTCGGTGCGATCGTGAACTGGCGCGCGTCCACGAAGGCGTCGTCGGTCGATTCGTACGGGTGCAGGTAGGTCAGCCAGTAGACGTAGCCCGCGACGCCGAGGGCGAGCACGGCGAGGGCTCCGAGGCCGAACCAGATCGGGTGGCGGCGGAGCACGCTGGGGCGGCTCTCATCCGCCTGCCCGTCATCCCCGTGCCCGTCATGCCCGTGCCCGTCCTCTGACCGGCTCTCGCCGGAAGCGGGCCGGGATCCGCCGTCGGGCCTGTGACGGGCCTCGGTCGCGTCGAGGTCCAGGACGTCGCGGCCTGCGCGCGCGGCATCGTGCGGTCGCGCGCCGTCCCGCGGCGCGCCCTGCCGGTCAGCAAGCATCGTCCATCGTCCGCAAACGTTCCGAAGCCGCGCGAACGACCCGAAACCCTCGATAACCCGCCTCGTCCCTGCAAAGACAGAAGGGGGCGCAAGGTTCCGCCCCGCTTCAGCAGGGCTGGACTGCCGAAACCGCCGCCGGCGCGGCGGGTTCAGCCGCCGGGCTCCGGCTTTGCGACCCCGTCTCGCCCCCTCGGAGGAGCTTCAGCCATGACGACAGGCAACCCCATCATCCCTCCCCAGACGGCGGGTGCGGGTCCGGCCGGACCAACCCTCGTCGGCGATGCCCGCCTCGATGCGATGAGCGTGGTTCTCGCGCGCAACTGGTGGCTGGTGGCGCTTCGCGGCCTATGCGCCATCCTGTTCGGGGTGATCAGCCTCGTGGCGCCGCTCGCCACGATCCTCACCCTCGTGATCTTCTTCGCGGCCTACATGCTGGTGGACGGCGTGGTCGACATCGTCGCCGCGGTGCGGTCGGCGCAGCGCCACGAGCGCTGGGGCCTGCTTCTGCTCGAAGGGCTCCTCGACATCGTGGTCGGCGTCGTCGCCTTCCTGATGCCAGCGGCCGCGGTCTGGGCCTTCGTCTATCTCGTGGCGCTCTGGGCGCTGATCACCGGCGGGCTGATGGTGGCCGCCGCGTTCAAGCTCCACCTCGATTACGGGCGCTGGTGGCTGGCGCTCGGCGGCGTGATCTCGATCCTGTTCGGGATCGCGCTCCTGATCAATCCGGGCATGTCGGCGGTGGTGCTGACGTGGTGGATGGGCGGCTATGCCGTCGCCTTCGGCATCATGCTCCTGATCCTCGCCTTCCGCCTGCGCGGCCGGCACGAGGAGGCGGGCCGGCCGATGCCGGGCGCGACGGGCGGAGCGAGGCCGAACGCGCCGGCCGCGTAGCGCCGTCCGTCCCATCCGGTCTAGAAAGGCGGCCCCGCAGACCTCTGGCCGGCCCGCGCCGGATGAACGATCAGCCATGCCGCCTCATGAACCGGACCGCCCGCAGGACGGCCCCGCCCCGGATACCCGCGCCGCCGCCCGCGAGGCGGCGGCTGCGGCGCGGCTCCTCGGCCGCCAGCTCGGCATCCTGGCGGCCGGCGCCGCCCGGGGCGCCGGGGCGCGGACCCGGGCCGCGGCGGAGGGCACCGCGCCGCTCCTGCGCGGCCTGTCGGAGCGTCTGCGCCGGCCGCGTCCCGGCCGCCTCGCGACGGGGGCGCGGGCTGCCGGGGATCCCGCGCCCGTCCCGCGCGGCTGGCGCGGGCGCATCGCCGGCAGCCCCCTCCGCCTCGCTCTCCTCGCCCTCGTCGCGCTTCCCGTCCTCGGCCTGGCGGCCCTCGTCGTCACGAGCTTCCTCACCCTGCCCCCTCTCGGCGGCGCGGCCCTCGACCCCGGCCAGCGGGCGCTCACCGTCGAGGCCGATGACGGGCGCGTCTTCGCCACCCGAGGGGCCTTCCGCGGGCAGCCGCTGACGGCGGCCGACCTGCCGCCGCACCTTGCCCAGGCGATCATCGCCATCGAGGACCGGCGCTTCTACTCCCATTGGGGCGTCGACCTGCGCGGCCTCTTCCGCGCGGCCTGGCGCAACGCCGTCGGCGGCGGCGTGCGCGAGGGCGGCTCGACCATCACCCAGCAATATGTCCGCCTGACCTCCCTGACGCAGGAGAAGACCCTGCGCCGCAAGGTCCAGGAGGCGTTCCTGGCGCTCCGCGTCGAGAGCGAGATGTCGAAGGACCAGATCCTGCTCGGCTATCTCAACACCGCCTATTTCGGGGCCGGCGCCTACGGCATCGACGCCGCGGCCCGGCGCTATTTCGGCAAGCCCGCCAAGGCCCTGACGCTGCCCGAGGCGGCGATGCTGGCAGGGCTCGTTCGGGCCCCTTCGCAACTCGCCCCGACCCGCAATTTCGGCGGTGCCAAGGAGCGCGCCGACGTCGTGCTGCAGACCATGGTCGAGATCGGCGCAATCACGGCCGAGGCCGCCGACAAGGCCCGCGCCCAGACGATCACGCTCCGTACACCTCCCGAGACGCCGCCCGGCACCAACTACTTCCTCGACATGGTGGCGGGCGACGCCAAGCGCCTCGCGGACACGCCCGGCGACGTGACGGTGCGCACGACGCTCAACCTCGACCTGCAGAGCCTCGCCGAGGGCGTCGTCGCCCGCCGGCTCGATGCGGAGGGCGGAAAGAAGAAGGCCGGTCAGGCCGCCCTCGTGGCGCTCTCGAAGGACGGCGCGATCCTCGCCATGGTGGGCGGGCGCGACTACGAGGACAGCCAGTTCAACCGCGCGACGCAGGCCAAGCGCCAGGCGGGCTCGCTGTTCAAGCTGTTCGTCTATCTCACCGCCTACGAGAAGGGCTACTCGCCCGAGAGCGTGCTCGTCGACCGCCCGGTTCAGATCGGCGATTGGGAGCCGCAGAATTCCAACAATCGCTTCCGCGGCGCGGTGCCGCTCTCGACCGCCTTCGCTCTCTCGATCAACACGATCGCGGCGCAGCTCGCCGACGAGGTCGGCGTGCCCGCCGTGATCGAGACCGCCCGCCGCCTCGGAATCACGTCGGAGTTGCCGAACGTGCCGAGCCTCGCACTCGGCTCGGCGGAGGTGACGCTCCTCGAGATGACCCGCGCCTACGCGGGGGTGCTCGCCAACCGGATGCCGCTCGATGCCTACGGCGTCCATGCGATCCGGGGCGGGACGCCCCAGCCGCTCTACGTCCATCCCGACCCGAAGGCGGCGGCCGCGCTGCCCGGCGACACGCGGGCGATGATGCTCGATTCCCTTCAGGCGGTGGTCGATGGCGGTACCGGCAAGGCGGCGCGGGTCTCCGGCATTCCGGTCGGCGGCAAGACCGGCACGACGCAGGAATACCGGGATGCCTGGTTCGTCGGGGTGACGCCCGACATGGTGGTCGGCGTCTGGGTCGGCAACGACGACAACAGCGCGATGAACCGGGTCAGCGGCGGCGACATGCCGGCCGCGATCTTTCGCGACTTCGTGCAGCGCGCCTCCGCGCAGATGGCCAAGGGCCGCGCCAAGCGCCCCTCGGCGGCGCGGGCCGAGCCTGCCCCGGCGGCACCGGTCGCGGCGCCTCCGGGGGCGGAGCTGCGCGGCGTGCCGGAGGTGATCGACACCGGCACCCTCGCCTTCCGGGGCCGGGTGGTGCGGCTCCTCGGCGTCGACGGCGAGGGGGGCGCCCTCGCCCGCCAGCTCGCCCGCTATCTCCGGCGCCGCGAGGTCACCTGCAGCCCCGGTGCCGACGCACAGCCGGGCTCGGCGGCGCTTCGCTGCCGGATCGACGGTGACGATCTCGCCGCCCTGATCCTGGCGGCCGGGGGCGCCCGCGCCAGCGAGGACGCGCCCGCCGATCTCCTCTCCGCCGAGGAGCAGGCCCGCTCCGAGCGGGTCGGCCTGTGGCGGCGGGAGCGCTGAGCGCTCCCGTCAGGCCGCGCGCACCTCGTTGAGGAAGCGCCGGACCTCGGCGCCGAGATGGTCCGCCTGCGCGGTGAGGCCCGAGGCGGAAGCGAGCACGCGGCCCGCCGCCTCGCCGGTCTCGCCCGCCGCCCCCGCCACCCGGGTGACGGTGCGGGTGACCTCGTCGGTGCCGGCGGCCGCCTGACCGACATTGCGCACGATCTCCTGCGTCGCGGAGCCCTGCTCCTCCACCGCCGCGGCGATGGCGCCGGTCATGGAATTCATCTCCTCGACGCGCTCGGCGATCGAGCGGATCGCGGCCACCGCCTGATCCGTGGCGCCCTGGATCTCTCCGATCTGTCGCGAGATCTCGTCGGTGGCGCGCGCGGTCTGCGAGGCCAGTTCCTTCACCTCGGCGGCGACGACGGCGAAGCCTCGGCCCGCTTCACCGGCCCGCGCCGCCTCGATCGTGGCGTTGAGCGCCAGCAGGTTCGTCTGACCCGCGATGCTGGAGATGAGGTTGACGACGTCGCCGATCCGGGTGGCGCCCGCACTCAGGGCCTCGACGAGCCCTGCGGTAGTCCCCGCCTCCGCGGCCGCGGAGGCGGCGAGGCTCGCGGAGCCCTGGACCTGGCGCCCGATCTCGTTGACGGAGCTGCCGAGCTCCTCGGCGGCGGCCGCCACCATCGAGACGTTGGCGGCGGCCTCCTCGGCGGCCGCGGCGGCCCCGGTCGACTGATCGGCGGTGCAGGCCGCGTTCGCGCTCATCGAATCGGCGGTGCCCTGGAGATCGTTCGCAGCGGTCGAGACCGCCTGCACGATGCCGCCCACGGCGCGCTCGAACCCGTCCGCGAGATCCCGCATCGCGGCCTTCCGCTGCGCCTCGGCGCCGGCCCGGGCGAGCGCCGCCTCCTCCTCGAGGGCCCTGGCGCGGATGAGCCCGTCCTTGAATACCTGCACCGCGTCGGCCATCCCGCCGACCTCGTCCTTGCGGCCGAGGCCCGGCACGGCAGCCGTGAGGTCGCCGCCCGCGAGCCGCCCCATCACCCCGTTCATGCCCCGGATCGGCCGGCTGATGCCGAGATGCAGCAGGACGAGGGAGCCTAGGGCTGCGACGACCATCACCGCGAGGCCGAGGGCGGTCGCGAAGCGCGAGGAGGAGGCGGCCGCCAGCGCCGCAGCGCTCCGCTCGCCGAGGAGCGCGCGCTCGGCCGCCATCAGGTCTCTCGCCGTAGCCCGCAGGGCGTCCATCGCGGACTTGCCCGCGCCGGACGCCTCGATCCGCCGCGCCTCCTCGCGCGTCTCGGGGGCGCGCATCAGGGCGATCTCGCGCTCGGCGACTTCCCGCCACCGCTGGGCCTGGGCCTCGAGGTCCGCGAGCCGCTTCTGCTGCGCGGGATTGTCGGCCGTGAGCCGGCGTGCCTTCGCCGCAGAATCCGAGAAGGCCTTGAGGCCCTCGCGGTACGGGGCCAGGAAGGCGTCGTCGGCGGAGATGAGATAGCCGCGCAGGCCCGTCTCCTGGTTGATCATCGCGCTGACGGTGTCGTCGACCTCACTGAGCACGGCATGGGTATGGGCGGTCCAATGGTTCGTATCCTCGATCGTGCCGAGGTTGCGCAGGGAAACGAAGGAGATGCCGAGACCCACGACGAGGAGGCCGGCGAGCGTCGTGCCGATCTTGGCAGCGATGGACAGATTGGCGAGGCGTGACGACATCGAGATCCCGCATGCGTTGTCTGGAGACGTCGCGAATCGACGTCCCCGAGTGAAAGCTTCCGGGATCCTGATCGGAAAATAATAACGATGATTTAATCGATATTTTGGACAGATTTTGATCTTTTATACTTGTCGGTCTCGATTTCTGACCAATTTTTGTTGTCCAAGTCTGGCCGAGATCGTGCTGATTCGATGGGCGGCCCCTCTCGAATCCTGACCCGGGCGTCGCGTCAGCGAAATGGGGGCTCGTCGAAGCTGCGCAGCTTGCGCGAGTGAAGGCCCTGCCGGTCCGCGCGCAACGCGTCCAGCGCGGCGAGGCCGATCAGCAGATGCTCGGCCACCGCCCGCTCGTAGAAGGCGTTGGCGGCGCCCGGCAGTTTGATCTCGCCGTGCAGCGGCTTGTCGGAGACGCAGAGCAGCGTGCCGTAGGGCACCCGCAGCCGGTAGCCCTGCGCTGCGATGGTGCCGCTCTCCATGTCGACCCCGATCGCGCGGGAGAGATTGATGCGGCGGCGCTCCTGCGAGAATCGCAGTTCCCAATTGCGATCGTCGTAGGTGACGACGGTGCCGGTGCGCAGGCGGCTCTTCAGCGTCTCGGCCTGCTCGCCGGTGACGTGGGCGGCCGCGGCCTGGAGCGCGAGCTGCACTTCGGCCAGCGCCGGGACCGGCACGTCGGGCGGCACGAGCTCGTCGAGGATGCGGTCGCGCCGCAGGTATCCGTGGGCGAGGACGTAGTCGCCGATGCGCTGCGACTGGCGCAGGCCGCCGCAATGGCCGACCATCAGCCAGCAATGGGGGCGCAGCACGGCGAGGTGGTCGGTGATCGTCTTCGCGTTGGAGGGTCCGACGCCGATATTGACGAGGGTGGTGCCCTCCATCGAGCCGTCGGGACGGCGCGCCACGAGGTGGTAGGCGGGCATCTGGAAACGGTGCCAGGGCGAGGCGGCGACGATGGCCGCCGGATCGGCGCCGGCCGCCTCTGCGCGGCTCACGGCGATACCGCCCGGCAGGATCATCTGCTCCAGCCCGTCCTCGCCCGCCGCGAGCCGCTCCAGCCCGTGGCGAACGAAGCGGTCGACGTAGCGGTGATAGTTCGTCAGCAGGATCCAGGGCTGGACGTGGCGCCAGTCGCAGCCCGTGTAGTGGACGAGCCGGCGCAGGGAATAATCGACCCGGATCGCGTCGAAGAGGGCCAGCGGGCGCGGCGCGTCCGCGGCCTGCTGCCACGTCCCGTCCGCGATCTCGTCGCCGACGACCGAGAGGAGCGGCACGGGAAAGTAGGTCGCGAGCTCGGCCGGGCCGATCCCGCCGCGCGTCAGGTCGGCGCCGGGCTCCAGGACGTAGGGGTACGGGATCTCCTGGCCGCTGAGGCCGACCTCGAGGCTGACGCCGTAATCCTCTACCAGCGGTTGGAGCTGCGCCATCAGATAGGGCCGGAAGTGATCCGGCTGGGTCACGGTGGTGGCGTAGGTGCCCGCCAGCTGGAGCTTCGCCGTCGCCCGGCTGATCCGCGGCACGGGCCCGGCCGGGCGGTAGGTGACGCGCAATTCCGGGTAGCGGAAGCGGAGCCGCTCGGCGTGGTCGGGCGGCGGCCCGCCGTCGAGGAAACGGTCGAGCGCCGCGCGGAGAGCGCCGGTGGCCCCGGCGTGGAGTTCGGCGAGCCGGTCGACCGCTGCGGAAGGGTCGGGCACCGATTCCATCGGTCGCAACTCGTCGTCGATCACGCAGCGGCCTCCGAACCCGGGTGGGATCCCCCCTCCGGCTCTACACCGATGGGCCTCCGGGCGCGACGCCCGTCCGCCGGGAGACGTGCGCGACGAGACTTGCGCGACGGGGCCGCCCTGTCCGAAACCGGGGGGCGGTGCGGGCGTGGACGAACGGGAGGGGCGCCATGAGCAACGAGGGCGGCGCGTCGGAGGACGGGCTCGAGTGCCGGCCCGGCGAGGAGACGGTCGCGCTCCCGGCCGCGTTCGATGCGGGCCTCTACTTCATCGGCCGGATCTCGACGCCCTGGACCCGCCGCGCCGACTGCCCCAAGAACGGCCGCCAGACCGACGCCGTCTGCACCGTGCGCGTCGATCCGGCCTTCGTCCCGGCCCTGCAGAACGTGGAGGGGGCGACGCACCTGATCCTGCTCTACTGGATGGACCGGGCCACCCGGAACCTCGTGCGCCAGCGGCCACGCCACGCCGACGGCAGCCGCGGCACCTTCTCGCTGCGCTCGCCTGCGCGGCCGAACCCTGTCGCGCTCTCGGTGGTCGAGCTGATCCGGCGCGACGGCGGCACCCTCCAAGTGCGCGGGCTCGACTGCCTCGACGGCACGCCGCTCGTGGACATCAAGCCCTACTACGCCAGCACCGACTCGCGGCCGGAGGCGCTGGTCGATCGATCGGGCCGCGGAAGCGGCTCGGCGTGAGGCTGTCCGCGCGAGGCGCACCGAATAGGCACTTTTTGCGGGATGCTCCCGCTGTGCCCGGAATGTCGCAGCGTTCTGAACAAAATGTGCTCTAGTATGTTCTCATCAGGATGAATCCGGCGCTGCGGCGTGCGGCCGCGAGGGGCATCGATGGGTCGAACGACGAAGGCATTGCGCGAGCCCGCAAGCGGTGCGGCCGAGCGCGACACGATCGATCCCGACATCTACGTGCCGGCCCTGCTCACGACCCTCTCGAACAACCTGACGCGCACCGCCTCGACGTTCTATCGGCGCCATTTCGGGGTCGGCATCACCGACTGGCGGATCATGTACCGGCTCGCCTCCGAGCCCTGGGTGACGGCCCACCACATCTGCAACGCGGCCCAGCTCGACAAGGGCGTGGTGAGCCGCAGCCTCGCCTGGATGGAGAAGCGCGGGCTGGTGCTGGTGCGCGGGGACGAGACCGACGCCCGCCGCCGCCTCGTCGCCCTGTCGCCCGCCGGCCACGACCTGCACGACCGCATCACGGTGGTGGCGCTGGAGCGCGAGCGCAACTTCCTGTCCGCGCTGACGAACGAGGAGACCGAGGCCGCGATCCGCCTCCTGCGCAAGCTGATCGGCAACCTGCGCGCCTTCCAGAAGCCGGTGGCGATCCCGCCGCCCCGCGTGGCGGCCGGCCCGATCCCGGACGAGGCGCCGGGCGAGGCCTTCGCCGCCGCGGTCAGCCCGCGCGCCCGCGCGGCGGCGCCTTGATCCGGTACCAGCCGACGTAGAGGGCCGGCAGGAAGAACAGGGTCAGGAAGGTGGCGGCGATGATGCCGCCGATCATGGCGTAGGCCATCGGACCCCAGAACACCTCGCGGGCGATCGGGATCATGCCGAGGCTGGCGGCGGCGGCCGTCAGCAGGATCGGCCGCATGCGGTGGCGCGTCGCCTCGACCACCGCGTCCCAGGGACCGAGCCCCTCGGCCTCGCATTCCTCGATCTGCGCGATCAGGATGACGGCGTTGCGGATGATGATCCCGATCAAGGCCAGAATCCCTAAAATCGCTACGAATCCCATGGGCTTACCCGAGGACAGGAGCGCTGCGACCACGCCGATGATCCCGAGCGGCGCGACGCTCGAGACGAGGAACAGCTTCTGCACGCTCTGGAGCTGGATCATCAGGAAGACCGCCATCGTGAGCAGCATGACGGGCACCACCGCCGCGATCGGCCCCTGGCCCTTGGCGGCCTCCTCGACGGCGCCGCCGGTGGCCAGCGTGTAGCCCTCCGGGAGTGCGCGCGTGTAGGCGTCGATCTCGGCCTGGAGGGCCGCCACGATGGTCGGCGGCTGCGTCGCGTCGATGATCGGCGCCTTGACGGTCAGCGTCGGCACCCGGTCGCGCCGCCAGACGATCGGCTGCTCGAGGTCGTAGTCGATCTTCGCGAAAGCGAGGAGCGGCACCACGGCCCCGTTCGACAGCGTCACCTGAAGGCTCTGGAGCGTGTCCAGCGAGGTCCGCTCGATGGTCCGCGCGCGGCCGACCACGTTCACGAGGTAGATCGAGTCGCGCACCTGCGTGATCGCCGAGCCGCCGACGACGCTGTTGAGGATCGAGGCGATGTCCTGGCTCGTCACGCCGAGCTGGCGCGCCTTGTCCTGCAGGATCTCGACGCGCAGCACCTTGCCGGGCTCGTTCCAGTCGAAGGTCGGGACGCCGACATGGGGGTTCTTCGCGACGATGTCGGCGAGCTTGAGGGCGTTCTCCCGCACCACCTGCAGGTCCGGCCCGCCGAGCCGGTACTGGATCGGCCGGCCAACAGGGGGGCCAAGGGAGAGCGGGTTCACGAAGACGTCCGTGCCGACGAAGTCCCGCTTTCCGAACGCGTCGAGGCGGGCGATCACCCGGTCGCGGGCCTCGAGCGACTTCGTGACGATCACGATCTGCCCGAAGAAGGCGTTGGCGAGCTGCTGGTCCAGCGGCAGGTAGAAGCGCACCGCCCCCTGCCCGACATAGGACGACCAGCGCTCGATGTCGGGATCGCCCGTCAGCGCCACCTCGAAGCGGTCCATCTGAGCCTTCGTCTCGGTGATGGTCGCGTTCTGCGGCAGGGTCATGTCGACGAGGATTTCGGCCCGGTCGGAGGCCGGGAAGAATTGCTGCTGCACCTTCGTCATGCCGAAGATCGCGAGCCCCATCATCGCGACGCAGGCGAGCACCGTCGTCCAGCGGAAGCGCATCGCGACCTTGAGGGCGCGCAGGAACAGGCGGGTCAGCCGGCCGCCCTCGTGGGAATGCGCCTTCATGGTCCTCGGCAGCAGCGCCACACCGATGAGCGGCGCGAACAGCACCGCCACCACCCAGGAGACGAGGAGCGAGGCGGCGATGACCACGAAGAGGGAGTAGGTGTACTCGCCCGCCGCCGAGCCGTTGAAGCCGATCGGCAGGAAGCCCGCCACGGTCACGAGGGTGCCGGTGAGCATGGGGAAGGCGGTCGAGGTGTAGGCGAAGGTCGCCGCCTTCTTCAGCGAGTCGCCGAGTTCCAGGCGGGCGACCATCATCTCGACGGTGATCATGGCGTCGTCGACGAGCAGCCCGAGCGCGATGATGAGCGCGCCGAGGGAGATGCGCTGCAGCGTCACGCCCATGATCTGCATGATCACGAAGACGATGGCGAGGACGAGCGGGATCGAGATCGCCACGACGAGGCCCGCCCGCAGCCCGAGGCTGATGAAGCTGACGACGAGGACGATGACGACCGCCTCGACCAGCGCCTGAGTGAAGCCGCCGACCGCCTCCTCGACGATCCTGGGCTGGTCCGAGACGAGGTGGATGCCGACGCCGATCGGGAGCTTCGCCTCGATCTGGCGCATGCGCGCGCTGAGGTCCTCGCCGAAATGCAGGAGGTTGGCGTTCGGCCGCATGGCGATGGCGAGCCCGATCGCCGGCTTGCCGTCGACCCGGAACATCGCGGCCGGCGGGTCCTCGTAGCCGCGGCTGATCTCGGCGACGTCGGAGAGGCGGAAGAAGCGGTCGTTGAAGCGCAGGTTGATGTCGCGCAGCGATTCCTCCGAGGTGAACTGGCCGCTCACCCGCACCGAGACCCGCTCCGGCCCCGCCTGCACGACGCCGGAGGGCGAGATCGCGTTCTGGCTCTGCAGGGTCTTGATCAGGGATTGGATGTCGATGCCGTAGCCCGCGAGCTTGCGGGTGGAGAAGTCGAGGTAGATCGTCTCCTTCTGGGTGCCGAGCAGCAGCGTCTTGCCGATGTTCGGCACCTTCAGGATCTCGGTGCGCACGCCCTCGACGTAGTCGCGCAATTGCCGGTGGGTCAGCCCGTCGGCGGTGAAGCCGTAGACGTTGCCGTAGACGTCGCCGAACTCGTCGTTGAAGAACGGCCCCTGCACCCCCTGCGGGAAGGTGTTCTGGATGTCGCCGAGACGCTTGCGCACCTGGTAGAAGGCGGGCTGGATCTCGCCCGGCTTCGTCGTGTCGCGCAGGTTGACGAACACGGTCGCCTGACCCGGCGTCGTGTAGCTGCGCACGTAGTCGAGGGCGTTGATCTGCTGGAGCTCCTTCTCGATCCGGTCGGTGACCTGCTCCAGCGTGTCCTTGATGGTCGCGCCCGGCCAGTTCGCCTGGACGACCATCGTCTTGATGGCGAAGGGCGGGTCCTCCTCGCGGCCGAGGCCGCGATAGGCGATGGCGCCGGCCACGAGGCTGACGGCCATCAGGAACCAGACGAAGGAGCGGTGCCCGAGCGCCCAATCCGACAGGTTGAAGCCCTGGCCGCGGATCTCGTTCGGTGCGTGCATCAGTGGGCCTCGTCCGAGAGCCGGATCGTCTGGCCCTCCTGCAGGGAATGGACGCCGGCGACGACGACGCGCTCGTCCGGGCTCAGGCCCCCGCTGACGGTGACGCGCTCGGGGCCGCGCTCGGCCAGAGCGACATCGCGGCGCGCGACCGCATTGCCGGCGGCGTTGACGATCCAGACGGAATCCCGCCCGTTCTCCGTGAGGATCGCGGTGGCGGGAAGCGGGAAGCGGGGCTCGACCGGCCGAGACAGGGAGACGGTGATGGTGGCGCCCAGCCGGAAGGCGGAGGGCGGGGCCTCCAGCGTCATCCGGATGCGCCGGGTGCGCGTCGACTGGTCGGCGAAGGGCGAGACCTCGCGGACCCGGCCCGCCGCCGTGACCTCGGGGGCGCTCTGGAGCGAGACCGCGAAGCGCCCGTCCTTGGGCATCGCGCCGGCCAGATCCTCGGGGATGTCGACGACGGCCTCGCGCTCCTCGGGGCGCGCGACGGTGACCACGGCCTGGCCGGCGCTCAGAACCTGCCCGACCTCGGCGCTGCGCTGCGTCACCACCCCGTCGAAATCCGCCTTCAGCTCGGTGTAGCCGATCTGGTCCTGCGCCTTCTGCAGGCTGGACTGCGCCTGGGCGAGGCGAGCCTGGGCGGTGTCGCGGTTGGCCACGGCGGCGTCGAGCTGGGCCTGGGTCACGTTGGCGCCCTCCAGGAGGCGGCGGGTCCGCGCCTCGGTGGCCACCGCATTCTCGGCTTGCGCCCGGGCGTCGGCGACGTCGGCCTCGGCCCGGACCAGGGCGAATCGGGGCACGACGGGATCGAGGGCAGCGAGCCGCTGGCCCTTCGTCACGATGTCGCCGACCGTGACGTCGCGGGCGACCACCCGCCCCCCGATCTGGAAGCCGAGCTGCGACTGGTAGCGGGGCTCCACCGTGCCGGCGAAGGGGCCGAAGATGACCCGGTCGACGGGCTTGGCCAGGGTGTAGAGCACGGGCCGGACGGGCGGCGCCTCGGCCTTCTCCTGGCCCGGCTGGCAGGCGGCGAGGAGGAGGGACAGGGCGAGGAGACAGGCGCGCCCTGCCCCCTCTCCCGTTCGGGAGAGGGTCGGGGTGAGGGGGGCGCCGTTTCCGGAGAGGTCGCACCCCTCACCCGGTCCGCGTGCCGCGGACTCGACCTCTCCCGAACGGGAGAGGTGGGCAGACCGCATCCCTGTCGCGCTCATCGGCCGCCCTCCCCACCGGCCGCCACCGTCACGGTCTGGCCGGGGCGCAGGAACTGGATGCCCGCCGTGACGACCTGCTCGCCCGGCTCCAGGCCGGCGGCGAGCGCGATCGTGTCGGCGCCGTAGCGCTCGACCGTGACGGTGCGGGGCGCGACGGTGCCCGTCTTCGGGTCGAGCACCCAGACGGCCGGCTGGCTCTTCCACCGGTAGAGCGCGGACCAGGGCAGCACGATCGCGGCCTGCGGCCGGAATTTGCCCCGCCCGATCACGACCGCGCCGAGGCCCATCTGCGGCGGCGTCCGGTCGAGCCCGACCTTCACCCGCACGGTGCCGGAGGCCGGATCGACGCTCGGAGCGATCTCGCGGACGGCTCCCACCGCGACGACGCCGGGATCCGCCTGGAGCACGACCTCGACGGTCTTCGAATCGGGCGGCGTCGCGAGCAGCGCCTCGTAGACGTTGAACACCGCGTCGCGCGGCCCGTCCTGCGCGAGAACGAGCACGGACTGGCCGGCCTGGACGACCTGCCCCGTCTCCAGCGAGCGGCTGAGCACGATGCCGGCGACGCCCGCCCGCAGCTCCGTGTAGGAGAATTGCTCCTGCGCGGTGCCGAGCGCGGCCTTGGCCGAGTCGACCGCGGCCTGGGTGGTGCGGAGTTGCTGCTCGGCATTGTCGTAGGCAGGCCGCGTCGTGTAGCCGCTCGCCAGCAGCGTCTCCTGGCGTTTGAAGCTGAGCTTCGCCTGGGTGAGCTGCGCCTCCGCCGAGGTCAGCGCCGCCCGGGCATTGTCGAGGTTCGCCCGCTGCTCCTGCGGGTCGAGCCGGGCGAGGACCTGATCGGCCTCGACATGATCCCCCACCTCGACGAGGCGCGTGCCGACCTTGCCGTTCGTGCGGAAGGAGACGTTGGTCTGCGCCTGGGCCTGAATGTCGCCGGTGATGACGATGTCGGCGGCGATCATCGTGCGCGCGGCCGCGACCGTCCGCACGAAGGTCCGCGCCGCGAGCGGCGTCTCCGGCTCCGCCCGAGCCGGGCCGGGCGGTGCCGCGAGCGCGCAGGCCACAAGGGCGGTGCAGAGGCGTAATGGCGTCGGTCGACGCCCCGTCATGGCAACATCTCGGGCAGCCTCTCGGGCATCGTGTCGGGCAGCTTCTGGGGCGGCTTCCTGGGCAGCTTCTCGGGCAAGCCCCCGATTCGGCCTATCGCCAGGCAGCCATATCCGCTACCTTACCGACCGTCCAGACGGTTTTTAGTGAGTTGGGGTATGGCGAAGGCGCGCAGCCGACGGGAGAACCGTCCCGAGATCATCCTCGACGCCGCCGAGGCGCTGCTGCGCCGCTCCGGCAGCCGCACGCTCACGATCGACGCGGTGGCGGCGGAGGCGGAGCTGAGCAAGGGCGGGGTGCTGCATCATTACGCCTCGAAGGACGCGCTGATCACCGCGCTCGCCGCCCGCAAGGTGGAGCGCCTGCGGGCCGGCATCGGCCAGCACGCCGCGGCGCTCGCGGAGACGCGGGCGCGGATGCCGCTTGCGATGATCGGGCATGCCCGCGAGGTCTATGCCGAGGAGTCCGGCTTTCCCGACTCGCTCCTCATCGCGAGCGCCGAGAACGCGGACGCGGCCGCCGGCTTCCGGGCCTTCCTCGCCGAGCGCCTGCGGGATCTAGCCGAGATCGAGGCGCGGCCGGGGGCCGGCGCCGCCTTCCTGTTCGCGATCCTGGGGCTGATGATGAGCCGCTCGCTCGGCTTCCACGAACTCGACGGGGCAGAGCTCGACCGGCTGTTCGGCGCGCTGGAGGCGCAGGCGCGGGCCTTGCCGGAGGAATGATCCGGCCCTTGCTCCCGCACCGGTCCGGGCCGATGCGGGATCGTGTCGGGGACGCGCAGCCCGGCCCGCCCGGCACGCGGGCGCCTGCCCGGCGAGGCGGCCGGACCGCGCGTCGCGATCCGGCGGGGTGATCGGAGCGCGTCAGATCCCGTCCGACCCGCCCGCGAAGATCTTCTCGCTGAGCTTCCGGTCGACGACCTGGACCGTGCGGTCGATCTCGGCGTTGGGCATGTCGAGCTGGTGCGCGATCAGCTTCACCAGCAGGTCGACCCGCTCGATGAAGGGCGCCCCGCTCGCCACCGCCCGCGCCGCCGAGGACGGCTTGAGCAGGCTCTCCGCCGCCTTGGCGTATTTCCCGAAGGGCACCTGATCCTCCGGATCGGCGCCGAGGCGCCGGGCGAGGGCGTCGACGTGCTCGTAGATCGACTGAGACAGGTTCAGGTCGCCGTGCACGGCCTCGCGGATCGACTGGGGCTCGTTCGGCGTGATGCAGCGGTAATTGCCCGTCAGCAGCATCGACCACTTGGCCAGGGGCACGAACAGCGAGTCGAACACCTTGAGCTTCACCGGTACGTCCTGGCCGTCGAGCCTGACCGCGTCGATGTCGGCCTCCAGCTCCCGGAGCAGGCGGTTGTGCGCCTCGTCCGCGAAGGTCGCCGCCTTGAAGTTCGTCGGCAGGCCGACATGGAGCACGTTCGCCCCCTCCTCCGGCGGCCGGAAGGCCTGCGGATCGGGCGAGCAGAGCGTCATCAGACCCGGCTCGAACCGCTCCCAGACGCCGGGATTGGTGTAGGCCTCCTCGAGGTCCATCCCCGCGAGGTCCGGGATCCGCTTGAGATAGGGCAGCGGCGGCATGTTCATGATCGAGAGGCAGGGCAGCTTCGCCGCCGCGATCTTGATCATCAGCACGCGGATCGTGTGGTTGGTGTATTGCGGCTCCTGCATCGCGAGGCCGACGAGGTCGTAGCGGGACACGTCGACGTCCTCGGGCGGCGTCGCGTCGAGGGTGCCCGGCAGGTCGCGCGAGAAGATCGACCGGTGGGTCTCCTCGCCGCGCAGCTGGATGCGCACCTCGGTCCCCTCGCGGTTGATGAGGTCGGCCGTCTTCTTCCGGCAGACCAGGGTCACGTTGTGACCGGCCATCAGCAGCTTCGTCGCGAGCAGGGAGCCGTAGGACGCTCCGAGGATCAAGATGTTGCGCGCCACGCTTTCTCTCCCTGTGTGTTCTGTTGGATTGTTCTCTATTGCCCCAATCCCTGCCTGCCGAGTGTCTTCGACAGGTATTCGCCCAGGCTGGGGAGCGACGTCGGCCGGGTCTTACACTGTGCTGTGACGACCCTGCTGGGTGAAGCCTGCCACCATCTACCGCCCGTCGACGGGACTTACAATCACAGAGTCCTTCTCACCTTCCATCTCCGCTCTGTGACAATTTATTTTTGGTCGAGCCACAAGTTCTTTTTGCCTTCGGGCCTCACGGCGCCGGGCCGCGCCCCTCCGCCCCTGCCATCGCCTCGAAGACGAGGGCGTGGCGGGCGGCGATCGCGTCGACGTCGGGGCCATAGCCGCCGCCGATCACCGCCGCGAGCGGGATGCCGCGTGCCCGCGCCGCCCCGACCACGAGGCGCTCGCGGGCCGCGAGCCCCGCATCCGTGAGGGCGAGGCGCCCGAGCCGGTCCTCCCGATGCGGGTCGACGCCGGCATTGTAGAAGACGAGGTCGGGCTGCAGGGCGTCGAGGAGTGGCGGCAGGCGCGCGGCGAGCACCGCCAGATAGGCCGCGTCGTCCAGTCCGTCGGGAAGGCCGATGTCGAGGTCGCCCGGGATCTTGCGGGCGGGGTAGTTCTTCTCGGCGTGGAGCGAGAGGGTGAACAGGTCGGGGCAGGCATAGAGGCAGTCGGCGGTGCCGTCGCCCTGGTGGACGTCGCAATCGACGACGAGGGCCCGGCCGATCGCGCCCTCCCGGTGCAGGGCGCGGGCGGCCACCGCCACGTCGTTGAACACGCAGAAGCCCGCCCCCTGCTCCCGCCGCGCGTGGTGGCTGCCGCCCGCCGCGCTCCCCGCGAGGCCGTGGGCCAGGGCGAGCCGCGCCGCCGCCAGCGTGCCGCCGGCCGAGGCACGGGCGCGGCGCGTCACGCCCGCATCGATCGGCAGGCCGATCGCCTTCTCGACCGCGCGGGGCACGGCGGAGGCGAGCACGGCCTCGACATAGGCGCGGTCGTGGACGAGGCAGAGGGTCTCCTCCGGGGCGGGCTCCGGCACCACGAAGCCCGACGGCGCGAGGCCGCGGGCCGACAGGATCTCGGCGAGCCGTCCGTATTTGCCCATCGGGAAGCGGTGCCCCGCGGGCAGGCTCGCCTGATAGGCCGGGTGATAGACGATCGGCGTCACCCGACCCCTCCTCGTGGCGGCGCGCCCGCCGCGATCCTGCGCGTTCCGGCCTGTCATACGCCTGATACGGGGCGCCTGTTAGGGGCCCTGTCCGGGATGGGCCGGACCGGCCCGTCCGGGGAGCGGACATCCATGGACGGCGCCTTCGCGAGCGGCACCCTGATCGCCCTGGCGCTCTGCGCCCTCGTGACCCTCGCCAACCTCGCGAGCCTGACGCTCGCCGGGCGCCGCATCGGCGCGGCGCGGCCGGGCTCCGCCTTCCCGGCCGGCGCCCCCGTCTCCCTGGTGCGGCCGGTCTGCGGGCTCGAGGCCTTCAGCGAGGAGATGCTCGCCCGCGGCTTCCGCCTCGACTACCCGGCCTACGAACTGATCTTCTGCGTGGCGGATGCGGGCGATCCCATCCTGCCGCTCCTCCACGGGCTGATCGCGGCCCATCCCGGCGTGCCGGCCCGCCTCATCGTCGGCGACGAGCGCGTGAGCGACAACCCGAAGCTGAACAATTGCGTGCGCGGCTGGGAGGCGGCCCGGCACGACTGGGTCGTGCTCGCCGATTCGAACGTCCTGATGCCGGGCGACTACCTGCAGCGGCTCCAGGCGGGCTGGCGGGCGGAGACGGGGCTCGTCTGCTCCACCCCGATCGGCGCGTGTCCGTGGGGCTTCCCGGCCGAGATCGAGTGCGCCTTCCTCAACACCCTGCAGGCGCGCTGGCAATATGCCGGCGAGGCCCTGGGGCTCGGCTTCGCGCAGGGCAAGAGCATGCTCTGGCACAGGCCCTTCCTGGAGGCTCGCGGCGGCATCCGCGCGCTCGCCGCCGAGATCGCGGAGGATGCCGCCGCCACGAAGCTCGTGCGGGCGGCGGGCCGGCGCGTCCATCTCGTCGCCGCGCCCTTCGAGCAGCCTCTGGGGCGGCGGACGCTCACGGAGGTCTGGTCGCGCCAACTCCGCTGGGCGCGGCTGCGGCGGGTGACCTTCCCGCTCTTCTTCGCTCCCGAGATCGGCACCGGCGCCCTCCTTCCCCTCGGCCTCGGCGCCGCCGTCGTCGAGGGCGCGCCCGCCCTTCTGGCACTCGCCGCCATGGCCGCGCTCTGGTACGGCGCCGAATACCGGCTCGCCGTCCACGCCGGCTGGCACCGCTCGCCGCGCCTCGTCCTCGCCTTCCTGGCGCGGGACGCGATGCTGCCGGCGCTCTGGGCCGGCGCCTGGATGCAGAGCGCCATCGTCTGGCGCGGCAACGCCATGGACATCCGCCCGAAGGAGGCGGGGCCCCTGCGCCCGCGGGTCAGGGCCGCGTGAGGCCGGCTTCCCCGGCCAGGGGCGCCTGATCTACATCTCGGGTCGAGCGCCACGCCCCTCTCTCGACGCGCGAGGATCCGCCCTCCCCCATGAAGATCGCCGTCCTCGAGACCGGCCGGCCGCCGGCCCGCCTCGGCGGGCGCTATCCCGGCTACGGCGAGATGGTCCGCAGCCTCGTCGGGCCGGGCCACGCCTACGAGACGTTCCTCGCCGATTCCGGGGTTCTCCCCGTTCCGAACGCGCATGCGGGCTATCTCATCACCGGCTCGCCCGCCGGAATCTACGACCCCGATCCCTGGATCGCGGCGCTGATCGCCTTTCTGCGCGCGCTGGCGCCGGAGCGGAGGGTGGTCGGGATCTGCTTCGGCCATCAGGTGATGGCCCAGGCCTGGGGCGGACGGGTCGTGAAGTCCGAGAAGGGCTGGGGCCTCGGCCTGCACCGCTACGAGGTCGTCGAGCCCGCGCCCTTCATGGATGGGGGCGACGCGATCCGCGTGCCCGCAAGCCATCAGGACCAGGTCGTGGCCCTGCCGCCCGGCGCGCGGGTGCTGGCGGCCAGCGCCTTCACCCCGTACGCCGTCCTCGGCTACCGGGACCGGGCCGCCCTCTCCTTCCAGTGCCACCCGGAATTCGAGCCCGCCTTCGCCCGCGCCCTCACCGAGGGGCACCGCGCCGCGGAGTCCGATCCGGCGCGCGCCGCGGCGGCGCTCGCCTCCCTCGACGGGCCGCACGATTCCGGCCGGGTGGGCGGCTGGATCCGGCGCTTTCTCGATGATGTGTGAGGCTGCTTGGTGCGGGTAGAGGGAATCGAACCCCCACGCCTTGCGGCTGGCGATTTTGAGTCGCCCGCGTCTACCAATTCCGCCATACCCGCGTCCCGCGCCTCATCGCACAGGTTCGCCCCGGCGGCCAAGGACTTTTGCGGGGCGGCTGCGGCCCGCCTTCACTGGCCAGGGGCGCCCGCCTGTGCTCAAAGGTCGGCGCCTCTCCCCGACCGGACAAGGACCCGATGATCCGCGGCCTCTACGAGTGGATACTCGCGCTCGCCGGCAAGCCCTCGGCGCCCTGGGCGCTCGGCGCCGTGGCTTTCGCGGAGAGCTCGTTCTTCCCCGTCCCGCCCGATGCCATGATGGTGCCGATGGCGGTGAGCCGGCCCGACCGGGTCTGGTTCTACGCCCTCGTGGCGACGGTGGCCTCGGTGGCGGGCGGCCTCGTCGGCTACGCGATCGGGGCTCTGCTGTTCGATTCCCTAGGCCAGTGGCTGATCCGGCTCTACGGGCTGGAGAACTCGGCCCACACCTTCCAGGAATCCTACGCGCAGTACGGCCACTGGGTGATCCTGCTCAAAGGTCTGACGCCGATCCCCTACAAGCTCGTCACCATCACCTCGGGCTTCGCCCATTACAGCCTGTTCTGGTTCACGGTGCTGTCGATCGTCACCCGCGGCGCGCGCTTCTTCCTCCTGGCGGGGCTCCTCGGCCGCTACGGCGTGCAGATCCGCGGCGTGCTCGACCGGCACCTGAACGCCGTCGCGGCGATCTCCGTCGCGGTGATCGTGCTCGGCTTCGTGCTGTTCAAGCTGGTGCTGTGATGCGCGCGGCCGACCTGCTGAGCCTGCGCGGAGCCGCCCTGCTCGTGGCGCTTGGCGCAACGCTGACCGTCGGAGGCGCCCTCGTGTTCGAGCACGGGCTCGGCTACGTGCCCTGCAAGCTCTGCCTGACCGAGCGCATCCCCTACTACGCGGCTGTGCCCCTCGCGCTCCTCTCCCTCGTCCTGCCCCGGCGCCTCGCCCGCCTCGCCCTCGGGCTCGCGGCGGCGGGCCTTCTCTACGGCGCCGGTCTCGGAATCTACCACGCGGGCGCCGAGTGGGGCTTCTGGCCCGGCCCGACCGATTGCGGCGGGGGCGCGGGCGCGAACCCCGAGGCGATGAGCGACTTCCTCGACCGGCTCAAGACGACGCGGGTGGTCGATTGCTCGACCGCCGCCTGGCGCTTCCTCGGGCTCTCGCTCGCGGGCTGGAACGCGCTCATCGCGGCCGCCCTCGCCGCGCTCGCGGGCAGCGCGGCGATCCGGCGCGACGCGCCCGCTCTCCCGTTCGGGAGAGGGTTGGGGTGAGGGAGACCGGCCCTTCCCGTGAGGGCGCCCCCTCACCCTCACTCTCTCGGAGCGAGCGGGAACCCGCGCCTCATCGGGGACCCGGCCCGAACCTGCCCTAATTCCGGTCGTCCGGCATCGGCGGCAGGGGCGCCACGTCGATGCCCTCCTCGATGAGGGCGCGCGCCTCCTCGGGGCTCGCCTCGCCGTAGATCGGCCGCTCCTCGACCTCGCCGTAATGGATCTTGCGGGCCTCCTCCGGAAAGCGGGGGCCGACATGCTCGGCCGTCTGCGTCACGTGCTCGCGCACGGCGCGCAGCAAGGCCCGGAGCTTGCGCTCGGGTTCGGCGATCATCGGCAGGGGAACGGGCGCGGGTGACTCGGCGACCGTTGCCGGCGCCGGCGCCCTCTCCCCGCGGTCCGTGCGGGCGACGCTCGGCGCCATCAGGCCCTTGCCGATCTTCGCCGAGCCGCAGAGCGGGCAGCTGACGAGGCCGCGCGCGCTCTGGTCGTCGAAGGAATCGCTTGAGGGAAACCAGCTCTCGAACGTGTGGCCGGCCTCGCAGACGAGGGCGTAGCGGATCATGATGCCAGGGTAACGCGCGACTTATGAAGAACGTCCAACCCGCTCGACCCTGAAGGGCCTCGCGTGCTGGAGGGCCGGGATGCGGCCCCGCGCCTCTGCGACGCGCTCGAGGTCGATCTCGGCCAGGATCACGCCGGGCTCCGCGCCCTCGGCCTCCGCGATCACCCGGCCCCAGGGGTCGACGATGATCGAGTGGCCGTAGGTGTCGCGCCCGTCCTCGTGGCGGCCGCCCTGCGCGGCCGAGATCATGAACGAGCCGGTCTCGATGGCGCGGGCCCGGTGCAGCACGTGCCAATGGGCCTCGCCCGTCTGCTGCGTGAAGCAGGCGGGCGCCGTCAGGATGCTGGCCCCCGCCTCGGCGAGCGCCCGGAACAGGGCCGGAAAGCGGATGTCGTAGCAGATGCCGAGGCCGATTCCCGCCAGCGCCGTCTCGGCGACGACCGCGCAGGCGCCGCCCGTGTAGGTGGCCGATTCCCGCCAGCGCTCGCCGTTCGGCAGATCGACATCGTAGAGGTGGAGCTTGTCGTAGGCCGCGACGATCTCGCCCTGCCCGTCGATCAGGAAGGCGCGGTTGGCGATCTTCTCGCCGTTGCGGATCGGCAGCGAGCCGATCTGCACCACCGCTCCCGTCTCGCGCGCGACAGCGCGGAGCGCGGCGAGCGTCGGGTCGTCGTCCTGCGTGCTCACCTTCTCGAACATCGCGGTGCGGCTGCGCTCGACCAGCGAGGTCATCTCCGGCGTCTGCACGTAGCGCGCGCCGGCCGCGACCGCCTCGCGCACGCCCGCCACCGCCGCGTCGCGGTTCGCCAGCGGCTCGCGGCCCGAGCGCATCTGCACGCAGGCGGCGACGAAGCGGTCCTCAGGCATCGGCGACGCCCACCGCGGCGCTGCCGGCCCCGTTCAGCAGCGGATCGAGCTTGCCGGCGCGGTCGAGGGCGTAGAGGTCGTCGCAGCCGCCCACATGCCGCTCGCCCACGAAGATCTGCGGCACGCTGGTGCGCCCGCCAGCCCGCTGCACCATCGCGGCGCGGCCCCCTTGCGTCTTCTCGACGTCGATCTCCTGGAAGGCGACGCCCTTCTCCTTCAGCAGGCTCTTCGCCGCCGAGCAGTAGGGACACCAGGCAGTCGTGTAGATCGTGACCGGTTGCATGCGCGTCGACGAGCCCCGTGGGTGACGGCCTGCATATAGGCAAACGGCACGCCGCTTCCTATTGCCGGGCCGCCACGGGTCTCGGACGGATTGCTGACGGGGGCGCCGCTCAGGCGGCGAGAAGCTTCTCGACCTCGTTGACGAGGTCGCGCAGGTGGAAGGGCTTCGACAGGACCTTGGCGTCCTTGGGGGCCTTGGAATCGGGGTTCAGGGCCACGGCGGCGAAGCCCGTGATGAACATCACCTTGATATCGGGGTCGAGCTCGGTGGCGCGGCGCGCCAGCTCGATGCCGTCCATCTCGGGCATCACGATGTCGGTCAGCAGGAGCTCGAAGGGCTCCTCGCGCAGGCGGTTGTAGGCGGAGAGGCCGTTGTCGAAGGAGAGGACGTCGTAGCCGGCGTTCTGCAGCGCCTTCGCGAGGAAGCGGCGCATGTCGTTGTCGTCTTCCGCCAGGAGGATCTTCATCGGACGGTTCCGAGCCCTTGAGTCGCTGTGTTCATTCCATAAAGGGACAGGTTGGTAAACAGAGTGTTAGGGATCGGGTCCGGGGCGGGGTGCCGCCGCGCACCGATGCGGCCGTGCCACCGCCCTTGCCGGAGTGGACAGGCGGGGCCGGGCGCCCCAATGTGGAGGCCGATCCTCCGCCATCGACACAGGGCGCCCTCGCCGCGATGACAGTGCCCCAGCCGGACCAGACCGACGCTTTCGGCTTCGCGCCGGCCTTCGCCGTGGACGAGCCCGAGGCGCACCGGATCCCGTTCGTGTTCAACACGGGCCATTCCGGCTCGGTCTATCCGGCGAGCTTCCTCGCGTCCTCCCGCCTCGACGCGCTGGCACTCCGCCGCTCCGAGGATGCTCATGTGGAGCGCCTGTTCGCCTCGGTGGTCGGGCTCGGCGCGCCCCTGATGCGGGCGAACTTCCCCCGCGCCTATCTCGACGTGAACCGCGAGCCCTACGAGCTCGACCCGCGCATGTTCGAGGGCCGCCTGCCGCCCTTTGCCAACACGCGCTCGATGCGCGTCGCGGGCGGACTCGGCACGGTGCCGCGAGTGGTGGCCGACGGGCAGGAAATCTACGGCGGGCGCCTGCCCGTCGACGAGGCGGTGGCCCGGATCGAGGGGCTCTACAAGCCCTATCACCGGACCCTGCGCGGCCTGATCCAGCGGACCGCCCGCCAGTTCGGCTGCGCGATCTTGGTCGATTGCCACTCGATGCCCTCCTCCAGCCTCGGCCGCGAGCCGGAGGGCAAGGCCGACATCGTGCTGGGCGACCGGTTCGGAACGGCCTGCGCGCCCTTCCTCGTCGATCTGTTCGAGAGCGAGTTGCGCGGGCGCGGCCTGCGCGTCATCCGTAACAAGCCCTACGCGGGCGGCTTCATCACCGAGCATTACGGGGAGCCGAATGTCGGCCGCCACGCCCTGCAGGTCGAGATCAACCGCGCCCTCTACATGAACGAGGCGACGCTTGCCGTCACGCCGGGTTTCGGCACCCTGCTCACGGGCCTGCGGGAGGTGATCGTCGCGGTCGCCGGGCAGATGGCGGATCTGGAGCCCCGGCGCATCGCGGCGGAATAGGGATCCGCGCCCTCTTGCCGGGCGGGAGAGGGCTGGATCGCGAGCGGCGCCGTCTGCGCGAACCTGAAGCGCCCGCTTGATCCGCCCCCGCGAGCCGCTTCGGGCGCGAGGTGTTCAGCCCAAGAAAAAAGGCCACTCCCGAAGGAGCGGCCCGAAGTCTAGGGAGGAAACGCCCAAGAAGGGCTGCGGGACCGCGACGCCATCGCGATCTCGCAATGCACAAAGTAAAGTGCGCCGCACAAAACGCAAGGCCGAAATGGCCCCGATCCGTGCTCCCGGCGCATGGCACAAGCGCGTCGGGCGCAATCAAGTTGGGGGCGTCGGGATCAGCCCTCGAGCAGGCGCGCGATCTCGGCCCTGAGGGGGCCCGCCAGATCCTCGCGCTCCAGCGCGTAGGCAAGGTTGGCGGTGAGGAAGCCGAGCTTCGAGCCGGTGTCATAGGTGCGGCCTTCGTAGCGCAGCCCGAAGAACTTCTGGCTCTCGGCGAGCTTGATCATCGCGTCCGTGAGCTGGATCTCGCCGCCCGCGCCCGTCTCGCCCTTCTCCAGGATCTCGAAGACCTCCGGCTGCAGGATGTAGCGACCCGAGATGATGAAGTTCGAGGGCGCGGTGCCCTGCTTCGGCTTCTCGACCATGCCGGTGATCTCGAAGGTCTGGCCGAAGGTCTCGCCGACGCTGACGATGCCGTACTGGTGCGTCTCCTCCGGCTTCACCTCCTCGACGGCGATCACGTTGCCGCCGTGCCGCTCGTAGGCGGCGAGCATCTGGCCCATGCAGCCGCGGCTCAGCATGTCGGGCAGCAGCACCGCGAAGGGCTCGTCGCCGACGATCTCGCGGGCGCACCAGACCGCGTGGCCGAGGCCGAGCGGCGCCTGCTGGCGGGTGAAGCTCGTCTGGCCCGCCTTCGGCAGATCCTTCTTCAATTCCTCGTAGGCCGCCTGCTTGCCGCGCTCCTGCAGGGTGCGGTCGAGCTCGTAGGCGATGTCGAAATGGTCCTCGATCACGGCCTTGCCCCGGCCGGTGACGAAGATGAAATGCTCGATGCCCGCCTCGCGCGCCTCGTCGACCACGTGCTGCACCACCGGGCGGTCCACCACGGTCAGCATCTCCTTCGGGACCGCCTTGGTGGCGGGCAGGAACCGCGTGCCGAGGCCGGCGACGGGGAGGACAGCCTTGCGAATGCGTTTCATCGAGCGGAACCTGGCAGTTTGAGGCGGCGGACGGGTGTCGATGCCTCAGATAGTAAGCAGGGAGAAGCTGCAAGCCTCCTGAACGGCCGACAAGCCCATTGTTCCGTCAACAGGGCCCGGCCTTTGCGTTAGGATGCGCACCCAGTCGCGGTATCGAAGGAGTTCCAATGGCGGTTCTGGTCACGGGCGGCGCCGGCTACATCGGCAGCCACATGGTGCTCGCGCTGCTCGACGCGGGACACGAGGAGATCGTCGTCCTCGACGACCTCTCCACCGGCTTCGACTGGGCCCTCCCGCCGGAGGTCAAGCTCGTCGTCGGCGACATCGCCGACCAGGCGCTCGTCACCGAGACGATCCTGCAGCACCGCATCGACGCCCTCGCCCATTTCGCGGCCAAGATCGTGGTCCCGGATTCGGTGGCCGACCCCCTCGGCTACTACCTCTCGAACACGGTCAAGACCCGCGCCCTGATCGAGACCGCCGTGCGCACGGGCGTCAAGCACGTCATCTTCTCCTCGACGGCGGCCGTCTATGGCGAGCCCGAGACCGTGCCGGTGCCCGAGGACCTGACCACGGCCCCGATCAACCCCTACGGCCGCTCGAAGCTGATGAGCGAGTGGATGATCCAGGACGCGGCTCAGGCCCACGGCTTCAGCTACGTCATCCTGCGCTACTTCAATGTGGCGGGCGCCGACCCGCGCGGGCGCACCGGCCAGTCGACCCCGAACGCGACGCATCTCATCAAGGTGGCGACCCAAGCCGCGCTCGGCCAGCGCACCCATCTCGACGTCTACGGCACCGACTACCCGACCCGGGACGGCTCCTGCCTGCGCGACTACATCCAGGTCTCGGACCTCGCCGAGGCTCACCGCGTGGCGCTGACCCATCTGCGCTCCGGCGGCGAGAGCCTGACCCTGAATTGCGGCTACGGGCGCGGCTACTCGGTCCTGGAGGTGATCGACGTGGTCAAGCGCGTCTCCGGCCGCGATTTCGAGGTGCGGCTTTGCCCGCGCCGGGCGGGCGACCCGGCCCAGATCATCGCGGGCGCGGACCGCATCCGCGAGCGCCTCGGCTGGGTGCCGAAGCACGACGATCTCGAAGGCATCGTCGGGCAGGCGCTCGCCTGGGAGGATTCCCTCGGCAAGCGCAACCGGGTCTGAGCCCGGTGCGCGCCCTCGCTCGGGGGCTCGCCGCGGCACTGGCGGCGGGCCTGTCCGTACCGGTCGCGGCGGCGCCCGTCCCGGACACGAACCCGCCCGCCGCCCGCCCCGCCGCCTTCGCCGCCTTCATCGCGGCCCTGAAGCCGGACGCCCTGTCCCGCGGCGTCTCGGAGGCGACCTTCGCGGCCGCCTTCCGCGGCGTGGCGCAGCCCGACCCCGACATCCTGGCGCGCACACGCCGCCAGGGCGAGTTCGCCCGGCCCGTCTGGGACTACCTCGTCGGTGCCGTCTCCACGGGCCGGATCACGCGCGGGCGTGCCCGGGCGGCGGCCCTGTCCGGGACGCTCGACCGGATCGAGGCGCGCTACGGGGTGCCGCGGGGCGTGCTCCTCGCCTTCTGGGGCGTCGAGTCGGATTTCGGGGCGAGCGGCGGCTCGGTGCCGACGATCCGGGCGCTGGCGACGCTCGCCGAGGCGCGCCACCGCGGCACCCTGTTCCGGGACGAGTTGCTGGCGGCCCTGACGATCCTGGAGCGCGGGGACATCGCCCCCGAGCGCATGAAGGGCTCCTGGGCCGGAGCGATGGGGCAGGTCCAGTTCCTGCCCTCGACCTTCCTGGCGCACGCGGTCGATTTCGACGGCGACGGGCACCGGGACATCTGGGCCTCCGAGGCCGACAGCCTCGCCTCGATCGCGGCCTACCTGAAGGCGCTCGGCTGGAACCCGGCCCTCTCCTGGGGCTACGAGGTCGCCCTGCCGGCCGGCTTCGACCTCACGGCCTACACGGGCGAACTCGGCGAGTTCAGCCGCCGCGGCGTGCGCCGCACCGATGGCGGAAGGCTCCCGCAGGCGGGCCGGGCCAGCCTGTTCCTGCCCGGTGGGCTCGGCGGGCCGGCCTTCCTCATCACCGACAATTTCGAGGCGATCCGCGGCTACAACACGTCCGATGCCTACGCGCTCGCCGTCGGCCACCTCGCCGACCGCCTGATGGGCGGCCCCGCGCTCTCCGCCCCGTGGCCCAGCGATGCGAGCCGCCTCGACAAGGCCGGCCTGCAGGCCCTGCAACGGGGGCTCGCCACCCGCGGGCTCTATGCGGGCGAGGCGGACGGGCGTGCCGGCCCGAAGCTGCGCGAGGCCGTCCGCCGCTATCAGATCGCCGAGGGGCTCCCGGCCGACGGCTACGCGACGCCCGCCCTCCTCGCGCGGATCGACGGGCGCTGAGCCTCATCCCGGTCGGGCCGGATCGCCCGCCCGGGCCGCCGGGCCCGGGGAGCAGACGCGTGCCGCGTCCTCCTGTATGGTCCGGGCGGGCGTAGCGGGTCGGAGGTGCTGCATGGCGACGGCGGAACGGGCGCGGCACCCCATGCGGCTTCTCGTGCAACTCGGCTGCGCCGCGCTCGTCGCAGTTCTCGCACTGTTCGAGGCGCCCCCCGCCCTGGCGCAATGGGGCGACACCTACGAACAGCCCAACGACTACGCCGTGCCGCGGCGCCGCTACCGCGACAGCTACTACCGGGACGACGGGGCCTATGCCCGCCCGAACCGGCGCTATCAGCCCCAGACGCAGGAAGCGCCGCGCCAGTTCTACTGGCCCTGGGAGGACCGGCCGCAACAGGCACAGCCGCAGCCGCAGCAGGGGTACCGCCCCTCGCGCCCCCGACCGCCCGCGGTCGCCGACGCCCCGCGCGCGCAGAAGCGCCGCGCCGCCCGGCCCGCCCCGGCCGCTGCACCCCCGAAGCCGGCCCTGGCCAAGACCGAGCCCTCGACGCAGATCGCCGTCTTCGGCGACTCGCTGGCGGACCACCTGAGCAAGGGCCTCGACGACGTCTTCGAGGACAATGCCGACGTCGCCGTCATCGACCGTGCCAAGGGCGACAGCGGCCTCGTGCGCCGGGACGTCGTCGACTGGCCGAAGGCCGCCGAGGAGTATCTCGCCGCGAACCCGAAGGTCTCCTACGCCCTGGTGATGGTCGGCGCCAACGACCGGCAGCCGATCCGCGAGGGCGATCAGAGCTTCGATCCGCTCACCGACCGCTGGCGCGAGATCTACCGCGACCGCGTCGACGCCCTCGTGAAGGTCTTCACCGACCGCAAGCTGCCGCTGATCTGGGTCGGTGCGCCGCCGATGCGCAGCGAGGCCCTGACGACGGACCTTGCCGCGATCAACGACATCGTGCGCGAGCGCGTCACCCGCGCGGGCGGGACCTATGTCGACATCTGGCCGGGCTTCGTTGACGAGCGCAACCGCTACACCGCCGCCGGCCCCGACCTCGAGGGGCAGAACGCGAAGCTGCGGACCTCGGATGGCGTGCACTTCACCCATGCCGGCGCGCGCAAGCTCGCCCACTTCGCCGACGTCGAGTTGAAGCGGATGATGGGCACCGCAGGCCCGGCGACCCCGGACCAGCCGGTGGCGACCCAGGCACCGACCCCCGGCCCCGGCCTCGACGGGACCGTGCCCCGGCTCGACGAGACCGCGGCGATCGATCGCCAGATCACCGCGATGCTGCCGAGCCTGCCTGAGCCGCCCGGCATCCCGGCCCTGCCCGTCAAGCCGCTCGCGGGCCCGGTCGTGCCGCTCGGACGTCCGGAGACCTCGCCCGGCGGCAGCCTCCTGACAGGCCGCCCCCGCGACGGCGACACCTCCGGCACCGTCGAGCGCGTTCTCCAGCGCGGCGCACCCGCGACGCCGCAGCCGGGCCGGGCCGACGATTTCCGCTGGCCGCCGGGCTAGGCCGTCGCTTTCGAGAGGAAGGCTGCCCCCCGCGTCCTGTGCGCGTCGGAGCCTCGGCGCGGCCGATCTCCACCTCGGACGGGCCGGACCCTCGCCCGTGCGGCGAGCGATCTGAACTCCGTCCGGACCCGCACGAAACCTTTCGTTGCACTCTCGCGTAGAGGCTCCGTTCGGCGCGACCATGGTGCCGGACGCCGAACGACGGAGTGCATCGCAAGGGACTCCCCAGGTCTCGACGTCTCCTCGGCGATCATCGTCAGACGTTTCAGGCAGCGTGCCCGCAGATGTTCGGGATGCTCCACGTTTTCACGCGCGCTCGTTCGGCATTCGCTGAAGGATTTTCGCCCAAAAAAATTATCGCCACGCTTCTTTTCGTGGATTGATGGCGCGCTATTGTTTGTTGCGCATAAAAAAATACGATCAGGAAAATCAACCTAATAAGAAGACGTCGAAGGACTGGCACTTCCCAGTGAGATCATCAAGTGTGACGGAGACAGTCAATGCCAGCGACGCCCGGTAACGATACGGAAGATTTCAACGTATCGACGGATTCCGCCATTAATACGGATTATGGAACAGGCGACGATCGGATCAACGTTTCGGCTGCTGCGGCAGGCCAGGTCCGGTTGACCTTCACCTCGGCCGAGGTCGGGAATAACAACCCGAACGATTCCGCCACCCTCGCCAACCAGGATGGCGGCCTCGCCGTGCGCCTCCAGGCGGAGGAGGCATCCGGCGCACTGGCCGGCCCGGTCAGCCGGTTCGATGACGAGGGCATCAGCTTTGTCTCGGCGACGCCGGGCCTGACCTTCGACGTGCGGGATCTGGTCTCGGGCGTGCAGCGGGGCGACCGCTTCGAGGTGGTCACCCTTGGAACCTCGGAATCGGACACGATCACGGCCCTCGACCCGGCCCGGCCGACCTACATCAATGCTGGCCAGGGCAACGACATCGTCACCGGCGGCACGGCCAACGACTTCCTCGTGGGCGGCGCCGGCAACGACACCCTCTCGGGCCTCGACGGCAACGACAGCTTCATCGGCGGGGCGGGCACCGACGCCATCTTTGGTGGCGCGGGCAACGACACCGCGATCTTCAACGTGTCGACGGACGGCAGCGACGCGGTCGATCTCGGCGCGGGCGACGACATTGTCAACGTCTCCGCGGCGTCGGCCGGCCAGATCCGCCTGACCTTCACCTCGGCCGAGGTTGGCAACAACAACCCGAGCGATGCCGGCACCGGCACCAACCAGGATGGCGGCCTCGCCGTGCGGCTTCAGGCCGAGGATGCGGCCGGCGCCCTCGCGGGCCTCGTCAGCCGGTTCGACGACGAGGGCATCACCTTCGTGGCCGCGGCCGGAACGACCTTCGACGTGCGGGACCTCGTCTCCGGCGTGCAGCGGGGCGACGCCTTCGAGGTCGTCACGCTCGGCACGCAGGCCGGCGACATTCTGACGGCCGTCCAGGGCTCGCGCTCCTACTACATCAACGGCGGCCAGGGGAACGACACCATCACCGGTGGCACGGCCAACGACTTCCTCGTGGGCGGAGCCGGCAGCGACACCCTCTCGGGCGGGGCCGGCAACGACAGCTTCATCGGCGGAGCCGGCAACGACGTCATCTCCGGCGGGGCCGGCACCGACCGCTCGATCTTCTCCTTCGCGTTGAATGCGGCGAGCATCGGCGTGACGGCGGACGGTGCCATCACGATCACGGGCACGGAGGGGACCGATACCTTCCGGGGCATCGAGCAGTTCCAGTTCAGCGACCGCACCATCGACGTCAATGACGGGTCGCCTCTGGTGGACGACCTGTTCTACCTGATCCGGAACCCAGACGTGGCCGCGGCCGGGCTCGACCCCGAGGCCCATTACGCGGCCTACGGGGCCCGGGAAGGCCGCGACCCGAACGCGTTCTTCTCGACGGACGGCTATCTCGCCACCAATCCGGACGTGGCCAGGGCTGGGATCAACCCGCTCGACCACTACGCCCAGTTCGGCTGGCGCGAGGGCCGCGACCCGGGCGTCAACTTCGACAACGAAGCGTACCTGAAGGCGAACCCGGACGTGGCGGCGGCGGGGATCAATCCGCTCGCGCACTTCCTCGCCAATGGGCAGGAGGAGGGGCGCTCGGCCTCGCCCGCGATCGGCCGGACAAATGACATCACCCCGGCCGGGTTCGACGCGGAATACTACCTCCTGGCCAACGGGGACGTCGCCGACGCCGCCCGGGCGGCCGGCGGAAGCAGCTTTGCCTACGCGGCCCAGCACTACGAGACCTACGGCTGGAACGAGGGGCGCGACCCGAACGCGGTGTTCGACACCAGCGGCTACCTCACGGCCTATGCCGACGTGGCGGCCGCCGGGATCAACCCGCTGTCCCACTACAACGCGTTCGGCTGGCGCGAGGGCCGGGACCCGGCGGCGAACTTCGACACGTCGGGCTACCTTGCCGCCAATGGCGACGTCGCATCGGCGGGAATCAACCCGATGACGCACTACCTGCAATACGGGTTCTACGAAGGGCGCGCCGCCGTCGACGACGGCACCTTCCTGGCCTGAGCGGCTCCCGATCCGGGCTCCGCCCGCACGAAACGAGCGTGGCCGGCGCCTCAGGCGCCGGCCACGCTCCACCTGTCTGATCCGGCGCCGATCCGTCCCGCGAACCGGAATCCGCCTTGCCCCAACAGGCGATCGGGCCAGCGCGAAACGGCCCGCTTCCCTTATATCAGCGCGGCAGGACGCTCGACCCCATCAGCGCCTCGTCGATCGAGCGGGCCGCCTGGCGGCCTTCCCGGATCGCCCAGACCACGAGGGACTGGCCGCGCCGCATATCGCCCGCCGCGTAGATCTTCTCGTGCGAGGTGCGGTAATCGTTCTCGTTCGCCGTCACGTTTCCGCGCTTGTCCATGGCCACGCCGGATTGCTCCAGCAGGCCCTTGCGCACCGAGCCCGCGAAGCCGATCGCCATGAAGACGAGATCGGCGGGGAGCACGAACTCGGTGCCCTCGACCGGCTGGCGCTTGGCATCGACCCGGGCGCAGACGACGCCCGTGACCTTGCCCTTCTTGCCCTCGAGCCGCAGCGTCGCCGCCTGGAACTCGCGCTCGGCACCCTCGGCCTGGCTCGAGGAGGTGCGCATCTTGGTCGGCCAGTAGGGCCAGACGGTCAGCTTGTCCTCGCGCTCCGGCGGGCGCGGGCGGATGTCGAGCTGGGTCACCGAGAGCGCGCCCTGGCGGAAGGCGGTGCCGACGCAGTCCGAGGCCGTGTCGCCGCCGCCGATCACCACGACGTTCTTGCCGCTCGCCAAGATCGGCAATTCGCCGTTGCCCGGCATCGGCTCGGCGCCGACGCGCCGGTTCGATTGGACGAGGTAGGGCATGGCGTAGTGCACGCCCTCCATGTCCTGGCCCGGCAACTGAGGGTTGCGCGGGTCCTCTGCGCCGCCCGCGAACAGCACCGCGTCGAACTCGGCGGTGAGCTCCTCGACCGACTTCGTGACGCCGATATTCTGGTTGTAGTGGAAGACGACGCCCTCGGCCTCCATCTGCTTCACGCGCCGGTCGATGTGGCGCTTCTCCATCTTGAAGTCGGGGATGCCGTAGCGGAGCAGGCCGCCCGCCTTCGGCTCCCGCTCGAAGACGTGGACGTCGTGGCCCACGCGGGCGAGTTGCTGGGCCGCGGCCATGCCGGCCGGGCCCGAGCCGACGACCGCCACGCGCTTGCCCGTGCGCGTCTCGGCGGGCTCTGGCTTCACCCAGCCCATGTTCCAGGCGCGGTCCGCGATGGCCTGCTCGATCGTCTTGATCGCGACCGGCTGGTTCTCGAGGTTGAGCGTGCACGCCTCCTCGCAGGGGGCGGGGCAGACGCGGCCGGTAAATTCGGGGAAGTTGTTCGTCGAGTGGAGGTTGCGGATCGCCTCCTCCCAATCCGACTGGAAGACGAGGTCGTTCCAGTCCGGGATCTGGTTGTGGACCGGGCAGCCGGTCGGGCCGTGGCAGAACGGGATGCCGCAATCCATGCACCGCGCCGCCTGCTTCTTCAGGTCGTGCTCGTCGAGCGGCAGCGTGAATTCGCGAAAATGCCGAACCCGGTCGGCGGCGAGCTGATACTTCTGCTCCTGCCGGTCGTATTCGAGGAAGCCTGTGACCTTGCCCATCGATCCGTCCCTGGGATGGCGGATCACCCGATCCGGCCCCCTTGCGTCGTCGCCCTGATCGGAGCGGCCGGCTTCCGCGCCGGCCGCCTCTGTCGTTCTTATTCCGCCGCCACCGGCATGCGGGCCATCTCCATCTCGCGCAGCGCACGGCGGTACTCCACCGGCATCACCTTCACGAACTTGGTCCTGTAGGCCGACCAATTGTCGAGGATCTCCTGCGCGCGGGGGCTGCCCGTATACTTCAGGTGGTTGGTGATGAGCTGCGAGAGCCGCTCCTCGTCGTGGCCGGACATGTCGGCCAGGATGTCGACGCGGCCTTTGGTCTCGAGGTCGCCGTCCTGGTGGAAGCGGCGCATCAGATCGTCCTCCTCCTCCACGGGCTCGAGGTCGACCATCGAGAGGTTGCAGCGCGCCGAGAACGAGCCGTCCTCGTCGAGCACGTAGGCGATGCCGCCGGACATGCCGGCCGCGAAGTTGCGCCCCGTCTCGCCGATCGACACCACGACGCCGCCGGTCATGTACTCGCAGCCGTGGTCGCCCATGCCCTCGACGACCGCGATGGCACCCGAATTGCGCACGGCGAAGCGCTCGCCCGCCGAGCCGCGGATGTAGCACTCGCCCGCGATCGCTCCGTAGAGCACGGTGTTGCCGACCATGATGGTCCGGCTGGGCGACGCCTTCAGCTCGTCGCTCGGCCGGATGATCAGCTTGCCGCCGGACAGGCCCTTGCCGACGTAGTCGTTGCCGTGGCCCGTCAGTTCGATCGTGACGCCCGCCGCGACCCAGGCGCCGAAGCTCTGGCCGGCGGTGCCGGAGAGCTTCACCACGATGGTGTCGTCGGGCAGGCCTTCATGGCCGTGCGCCTTGGCGACGAGCCCCGAGAGCATGGCGCCCGCGGCCCGGTCCGAATTGCGGATCGTGTCGCGCAGCGTCACCGCCTCGCCGGTCTCGATGGCGTGCCGGGCACCCTCGATCAGGCGCCGATCGAGCACGTGCTCGATCGGGTGGTGCTGCGTCTCGACGTGGCGGATCGCGATCTCCGGCCCGACCTGCGGACGGTGGAACAGCTTCGAGAAGTCGAGGCCGCGCGCCTTCCAGTGGGCGATCGCCTCCACCTTGTCGAGGAGATCGGAGCGCCCGACCAGATCCTCGAGCTTGGCAAAGCCCATCGCGGCCATGAGCTCGCGCACCTCCTCGGCCACGTAGAAGAAGTAGTTCACCACGTGCTCGGGCGTGCCCTTGAAGCGCTTGCGCAGCACCGGGTCCTGGGTCGCGACGCCGACCGGGCAGGTGTTCAGGTGGCACTTGCGCATCATGATGCAGCCCGCCGCGATGAGCGGAGCGGTCGAGAAGCCGAACTGGTCGGCCCCGAGGAGCGCGGCGATCATCACGTCGCGGCCGGTGCGAAGCCCCCCGTCCGCCTGCAGCGCCACGCGGCCGCGCAGGTTGTTGAGGACGAGCGTCTGCTGCGTCTCGGCGAGACCCGTCTCCCAGGGGCCGCCCGCGTGCTTGATCGAGGTGAGCGGGGCAGCACCCGTGCCACCGTCGAACCCCGAGATCGTGATATGGTCGGCCCGCGCCTTGGCAACGCCCGCCGCGACCGTGCCGACGCCGACCTCGGAGACGAGCTTCACCGAGACGTCGGCGGCCGGGTTCACGTTCTTCAGGTCGAAGATGAGCTGGGCCAGATCCTCGATCGAGTAGATGTCGTGATGGGGCGGCGGCGAGATCAGGCCGACGCCGGGTGTGGCGTAGCGGACCTTGGCGATCTTGGCGTCGACCTTGTGGCCGGGCAGCTGGCCGCCCTCGCCGGGCTTGGCGCCCTGCGCGACCTTGATCTGCATCATGTCGGCGTTGACGAGGTACTCCGTCGTGACGCCGAACCGACCCGAGGCCACCTGCTTGATGGCCGAGCGGCGCGAGCGCCCGTCGGGGAGCGGCTTGAAGCGCTCCACCTCCTCGCCGCCCTCGCCCGAGTTCGAGCGGCCGCCGAAGGAGTTGACGGCGATCGCCAGCGTCTCGTGCGCCTCCTTCGAGATCGAGCCGTACGACATGGCGCCGGTGGCGAACCGCTTCACGATCTCGGAGGCCGGTTCCACCTCGGCGAGGTCGATCGGCTTCCGGCCGATCTCGTCGGCGCCCTTGATCCGGAACAGGCCGCGCAGCGTCTTGAGGTGGTTCTCCTGCTCGTTCACGAGGCGCGCGTATTCGCGGTAGCGCTCGGGCACGCCGAGGCGGACCGCGTGCTGCAGCGTGGCCACGGTGTCGGGCGTCCAGGTGTGGGTCTCGCCGCGCAGCCGGTAGGCGTACTCGCCGCCGACATCGAGGGCGTTGCGGTAGACCGGCGCGTCGCCGAAGGCGTCGCAGTGGCGCTGGGCCGTCTCCTCGGCGACCTCGGCCATGCCGACGCCCTCGATGGTGGTCGCCGTGCCGAAGAAGTCGCGCGCCACGAAGTCGGAGTTGAGGCCGACCGCGTCGAAGATCTGTGCGCCACAATAGGATTGATAGGTCGAGATGCCCATCTTGGACATGACCTTCAGCAGGCCCTTATCGATCGACTTGATGTAGCGGTAGACGATCTCGTCGTCGGTGAGGTCCGGCGGGAACTCGTCCTTCATCGCGATCAGGGTCTCGAAGGCGAGATAGGGGTTCACGGCCTCGGCGCCGTAGCCGGCCAGGCACGCGAAGTGGTGCACCTCGCGTGGCTCGCCCGATTCGACCACGAGGCCGACCGAGGTGCGAAGCCCCTTGCGGATCAGGTAATTGTGCACGGCCGCGGTGGCGAGCAGCGCCGGGATGGGGATCCGGTCCGGGCCGACCGCGCGGTCGGACAGGATGATGATGTTGTAGCCGCCGCGCACCGCGACCTCGGCCCGGTCGCAGAGCCGGTCGAGCGCGCCTTCCATGGCGGCCGCGCCCGTCTCGGCGGGGTAGGTCATGTCGAGGGTCTTCGTGTCGAAGCGGTCCTCGAAATGGCCGATCGAGCGGATCTTCTCGAGATCGCCGTTCGTCAGGATCGGCTGGCGGACCTCGAGCCGCTTCTTGCGGGAGGCGCCCTCCATGTCGAGCAGGTTCGGCCGCGGCCCGATGAACGAGACGAGGCTCATCACGGCCTCCTCGCGGATCGGGTCGATCGGCGGGTTGGTCACCTGCGCGAAGTTCTGCTTGAAGTAGGTGTAGAGGAGCTTCGGCTTGTCCGAGAGCGCCGAGAGCGGCGTGTCGGAGCCCATCGAGCCGACCGCCTCCTGGCCGGTCACGGCCATGGGCTGCATCAGGAGCTTCAGATCCTCCTGGCTGTAGCCGAAGGCCTGCTGGCGATCGAGGAGCGACACGTCCGAGCGCGAGGCGCGCGGGCTGACGGGCTTCAGGTCCTCCAGCACGATCTGGGTGTTCTTCAGCCACTCGGGGTAGGGATGCGCGGCGGCGAGTTCGCCCTTGATCTCCTCGTCCGAGACGATGCGGCCCTTCTCCAAGTCGATCAGCAGCATCCGGCCCGGCTGCAGGCGCCAGGACTGGACGATCTTCTCGTCGGGGATCGGCAGCACGCCCATCTCGGAGGCGAGCACGACGAGCCCGTCGTCGGTGACGAGATAGCGGGCGGGCCTGAGACCGTTGCGGTCGAGGGTGGCGCCGATCTGGCGGCCATCCGTGAAGGCGACGGCGGCCGGCCCGTCCCACGGCTCCATCAGGGCGGCGTGATACTCGTAGAAGGCGCGCCGCTCCTCGCTCATCAGCGGGTTGCCGGCCCAGGCCTCCGGGATCAGCATCATCATCGCGTGAGCGAGCGGGTAGCCGCCCATCACCAGGAATTCGAGCGCGTTGTCGAAGCAGGCGGTGTCGGACTGGCCCTCGTAGGAGATCGGCCAGAGCTTCGAGATGTCGTTGCCGAACAGCTCCGAATCGACGCTCGCTTGGCGGGCGGCCATCCAGTTCACGTTGCCGCGCAGCGTGTTGATCTCGCCGTTATGCGCCACCATCCGATAGGGGTGGGACAGGCGCCAGGTCGGGAAGGTGTTGGTGGCGAAGCGCTGGTGCACGAGCGCCAGCGCCGAGACGAAACGCTCGTCCTTGAGGTCGAGGAAGTAGCGCCCGAGCTGGTGCACCAGCACCATGCCCTTGTAGACGATGGTCCGGCTCGACACCGAGACGGGGTAGAACTCCATCAGGCGCTCGTCCTGCGCGCCGTAGACCTTGCCCGAGATCACCTTGCGGGCGACGTAGACGCGCCGCTCGAACGCATCGGCGTCGGCGATCGACGCGGGACGGCCGATGAAGACCTGGCGGTGATGCGGCTCGGTCTTGCGCACGGCGGCGCCGAGATCCTCCGAATCGACCGGAACGTCGCGCCAGCCGAGGAGCGGCAGCCCTTCGTCGGCGAGCGCCTTCTCGACGATCTCCTCGATCGTCCGGCGCGCATCCGCCTCCTGCGGCATGAAGAACTGGCCGATCGCGTACTCGCCCGCGGCCGGCAGCTCGAAGCCGAGGCGCGAGCATTCCTCCGCGAAGAAGGCGTGCGGGATCTGCACGAGGATGCCGCAACCGTCGCCCATCGTCGGATCGGCGCCCACCGCGCCGCGATGGTCGAGGTTCTCCAGGATCTTCAGGCCCTGCTGGACGATCGCGTGGCTCTGCCGGTTGTGCATGTCCGCGACGAAGCCGACGCCGCAGGCGTCGCGCTCCTGGGCGGGATCGTAGGACCCTTGCGCCTTCGGCAGGGCCGGGTCGCGCACCGTCAGCGGCTTGCCGGTGTCACGGGTGGCCGGGATGGATGCCGGAACGGTCCCGAAGCCTTCAGATGCAGCCACGCTCTTCATCCCTCGTCTGCCGACCCTGCCCGCATGCGAGCATGTTTCGTGCCCGGCCATCAACCGATGCCGGGGTCCAGGTAACATTTTCGTCGGGTTCAGCCGGGTCTTCGGTGAGGAAGCGCCCGCCAACCCGCGGGCTCGACGCCGGCTCCGCTCAGCCGGCGTGGGCCCGGATCGCCGCGATGGCGACCGGCTTCAGATCTCGTTTCGACGTCACGATCGTCACGTGCCGAAATCCCCAGCCCGCCGGGTCTTGTTCCCAGGAGGCGCGCCCAACCGAAAAATGGGACAGTCATACTGTCCTAACGCCGGAACGTGACAGATTTCAACCGTTCCAGCAAGGGGCTGCGCAGGCGTGAACGCGCGAATCCGGCGCATGGCGCCCCTGCGGGACGGAGATCAAACGCCGCATCTCGACAGCAAGCTTCGAACGGGTCTCGCCCGGATCGGCCCGCAATCTCGCCCCAATCCTTGCGTTAACAAAGTCTTGCCGAGCACAAGCGGCATGCGGGGCAACGACCTCGCCGGGACAGCCGAAGGACCCGCGGGACAAGCGGGCCTTCGGCACGCGCCGGGCGCGACGTCCGAACACGGGCGCGGCACCCTGACCCCGGCCGAGAGGTCGCCCCCGACAGCAACGGGACGAGGCGACATGGCGGCACGAGCCCACGGGCAAGCCAACGGCACTGCGCAGGAGATCGCCCGCCACCTTCGGGCGGGGCTCGCGGCAGGCGCCCTCCTGCTGACGGCCGGCGCCGCGCAGGCGCAATACCTCTACGAGGACGCGATTCTCTCGCCGCGCGCCGTGGCATGGCGCCTCACCGATCGCGGCTTCAGCGGGTTCTCGCGGCCACGCTTCGACGGGCAGGATTACGTGGTCGAGGCCTTCGCTCCGAACGGGGCGCGGGTGCGCCTCTTCGTCGATGCCCGCGACGGGGCGATCGTCGGACGCCAGCGCCTGGACGCGGCCCCCGTCGCGCGGCTCGTGCGGCCGGCGCCCGGCTACGGCTGGACCGAGGCCGATGCCCGCCTCGTTCCCCCGGCCGATATCCCTCAGCCCGGTGGGCGCATCCTGCCGCCCCGGCCGGAACTCTATGGCCGCACCGAGGGGGCGCCCGCGCCGCGCCGCGACATGCAAGGCCGCGACATGCAAGGCCGCGACCTGCAGGAGGGCAATCCCCTCGGCGTGAACCCGGACGCGAAGGCCCGGCCCGAGCCTCAGCGCCGCACGGCGCGCCTCGCGCCTCCCCCGGCGGCCAAGCCCGCCGAGACGCGGCCGGCGGCCCGTACCGCGCCGGAGGCGCCGCAGCCGAGCCTGAAGCCGGCCGAAGCCGCGAAGGAGGCTCCCAGGGCGCCGGAGCAGGCGAAGCCCGAGACCCGCGAGGCGCCGGTCGCGGCGGTCGAGCCGCCGAAGGCCGCGCCGGCACCCCAGGCGCCCGCCGCCGTGCAGCCGCCGCCGAAGGAAGCCGCCGAGAAGGCTCAGGAGATCAAGCCGGCCGAGACGAAGCCCGCGGAGGCCAAGGCTTCCGAGCTCAAGGCTCCCGAGGTCAAGGCCGCCGAGGCCGAGCACAAGCCCGGCACCTCCGGCTGGCAGGACCCCCCGGAGGGCAAGCGCAACGTCCGCGTGATCGGCGGTGCAACCGTCGTGACGCGACCCTCGGGCGAGGCCAGCAGCACGGACTGAGCGAAAGAAACGTCCGTCGAGGGCTATCGGCGCGACGCGTCGACCGGCTGATGCGATCGGCGGCGTGAGCCCGATCACGCCCCTTCGAGGATCAGGCGCTCGGCGCCCGTGAACACGGTCAGCGTGTCCGAGCGGGCGATGGCGCACATCGTCATGCCGTGAAGCTTCGCCCGGTCGAGGGCGAGGGAGGTCGGCGCCGAGATCGCCACCAGCACCGCCGCCCCGAGATGGGCCGCCTTCTCCACCATCTCGAACGAGCAGCGGCTCGTGATGACGAGGAACCCCTCGGCCGGATCGGTGCCGGTGCGGATCAGCGCGCCGATCAGCTTGTCGAGGGCGTTGTGGCGGCCGACATCCTCGCGCACCGCCACGAGGCTGCCGTCGAGCCGCGCCCAGGCCGCGGCGTGCACGGCCCGCGTCTCCCGATTGAGGGTCTGAGCGGGGCCGAGCGCGGTCAGCGCGGCGCTGATCGCCCGCATCGAGACCCGGGTGCGCGGCGCCTCGCGGGGCTCGGCCACCGGGAGCGATGCGAGATCGTCGATGCCGCAGACGCCGCAGCCGGTGCGCCCGCTAATTGCGCGCTTGCGGGCGAGGTGCTCGCGCAGGCGCCCCGGCACGAGGTCCACGAGGAGCCGCAATCCGCCTTCGCCTTCCTCCACCCGGGCCGAGCGGATCTCTCCGGCCGAGGCGACGATGCCTTCGGTCAGACTGAAGCCGTAGGCGAAATCCTCCAGGTCCGAAGGGCTCGTCATCATGACCGCGTAGGGCACGCTGCCGTAGACGAGATTGACCGGCGTCTCGACGGCGAGCGGACGCGCATCGGTCCGCGGCTCCGCCTCCTCGTAGGCGATGACCTGCGTCGGGACGCGGATCGCAGGATCGGGCAGGAGGGGTTCGGCGGCGGGGCTCGGTTCGATGGGCGGCATGCGGGTCCGTCGCGGGATCGAGAGGGATGGCGGACATATAGCAACGGGCGCGCGGCGATGCTCCGGCTATCCTGATCCGCGTGCGACGCCGTGTCCCGCCCAAGCAGAGGCGGCTTTGCGGGAGCGCCTGGAAACGGCCCGAAACCCTGGAACGAGCCTAAGAAAACAGCCGATGCGACGCTGTTGCGGTTGCACCTTGACGTTCCTTGTGGTCTGACACCGCGATCGGAGGCCGGCCGGGTTCACGCACCCGCCGACGTCCTGCCACGTCACGACAGCAGCGCGCAGACCCCGGGACAATCGGGGCGCGCGCGGTCGGCCATCGAGGCCAAGCCAAGGGGAGCCACGGGAAGGCACATGCGGACGGCGAAGACGCACACTCGCTCAACTTGGGGGGGCGCCGCGCTCGGCGCCATCCTGGCCTCGACCTCCCCGGCGCTCGCGGCCGGCATCGGCCAGCCGGAGCCGTGGCAGATGGACCGCCAGGTGCCCGTCACCGAGAACGCCCGGGACATCCTGAACTTCGAGGTGGCCCTGCACTGGCTCTCGCTCGGCATCTCGCTCTTCGTGCTGGCGCTGATCCTCTACTGCGTCTTCCGCTTCAGCGCGAAGGCGAACCCCACCCCCTCGAAGACCACGCACAACACCCTGATCGAGGTGGCGTGGACGATCGTCCCGGTGCTCATCCTCGTTGCCGTCGCGATCCCCTCCTTCCGCCTTCTGCGCACGCAGCTCTCCGACCCGAAGGCCGACGTGCTCGTGAAGGTCATCGGCCACGCCTGGTACTGGTCGTACGAGTACCCGGCCGACCAGGGCGGCGGCTTCACCTTCGACGCCAACCTCGACGAGGACAAGCAGCCGAAGCTGCTCGGCACCGACAACGACATGGTCGTGCCGGTGAACAAGGTGGTGAAGATCCAGGTCACCGCCGCCGACGTGCTCCACTCCTGGGCCGTGCCCTCCTTCGGCTTCAAGATCGACGCCGTGCCCGGCCGCCTCAACCAGTTCTGGTTCAAGGCCGAGCGCGAGGGCACCTATCACGGCCAGTGCTCCGAGCTCTGCGGCCAGCGCCACGCCTACATGCCGATCACCGTCCGCGTCGTGAGCGACGAGGCCTACGCCCAGTGGCTCACCGAGGCGAAGACCAAGTACGCCCGCATCGACGACGGCTCCAAGCTCGCCGACGCCCGCTAACGGCCCGGCCCAATCGGGGCCGGCGGGGCCGGCTCCGATCGCACCCATTCGAGAGATTACGAGAAACGAGCAAGGTCAGCATCGATGGCTACCGCCGCAGCACATGCGGGGCATGACGCCCACGCCGATCACAAACCCTCCTTCTTCGCGCGCTGGTTCCTCTCCACGAACCACAAGGACATCGGCACGCTCTACCTGCTGTTCGCCTTCAGCGCCGGCATCATCGGCGCGTTCCTCTCCTTCGGCATCCGCATGGAGATGGAGGAGCCCGGCCTGCAGTACTTCTCCAACCCGGCCACCTACAACGTGTTCGTGACCGGCCACGGCCTCATCATGGTGTTCTTCATGGTGATGCCGGCGCTCATCGGCGGCTTCGGCAACTGGTTCGTGCCGCTCATGATCGGCGCGCCGGACATGGCGTTCCCGCGCATGAACAACATCTCGTTCTGGCTGACGGTGGCGGGCTTCTGCAGCCTGCTCTGCTCGCTCTTCGTCGAGGGCGCACCGGGCGCCAGCGGCGCCGGCACGGGCTGGACCGTCTACCCGCCGCTCTCGACCGTGGGCCATCCCGGCCCTGCCGTCGACTTCGCGATCTTCGCCCTGCACCTCTCGGGTGCCGGCTCGATCCTCGGCGCGATCAACTTCATCACGACGATCCTCAACATGCGCGCCCCCGGCATGACGCTGCACAAGATGCCGCTCTTCGCCTGGGCCGAGCTCGTCACCGCCTTCCTGCTGCTCCTGTCGCTCCCGGTTCTCGCCGGCGCGATCACGATGCTGCTCACCGACCGCAACTTCGGCACGACGTTCTTCGACCCGGCCGGCGGCGGTGACCCGATCCTCTACCAGCACCTGTTCTGGTTCTTCGGCCACCCCGAAGTGTACATCATGATCCTGCCGGCCTTCGGCATCGTCTCGCACATCATCGCCACGTTCTCGCGCAAGCCCGTGTTCGGCTACCTCGCGATGGCCTACGCGATGGTCGCGATCGGCGTCGTCGGCTTCGTCGTGTGGGCCCACCACATGTACACGGTCGGCCTCTCGCTTCAGACGCAGTCCTACTTCGTCTTCGCCACGATGGTCATCGCGGTGCCCACCGGCGTGAAGATCTTCTCGTGGATCGCGACGATGTGGGGCGGCTCGATCCGCTTCACCGCCGCGATGCACTGGGCGGTCGGCTTCATCTTCCTGTTCACCGTCGGCGGCGTCACCGGCGTCGTGCTCGCGAACTCCGCGGTCGATAAGTACCTGCACGACACCTACTACGTCGTGGCGCACTTCCACTATGTGCTCTCGCTCGGCGCCGTGTTCATCATCTTCGCCGGCGTCTACTACTGGTTCCCGAAGATGACCGGCCACGTCATCCCGGAATGGGCCGGCAAGCTGCATTTCTGGCTGGCCTTCATCGGCGCGAACGTCCTGTTCTTCCCGATGCACTTCCTGGGACTGGCCGGCATGCCGCGCCGCTACGCCGACTATCCGGAGGCCTTTGCCGGCTGGCACAAGGTCGCGACCTGGGGCGGCCACATCTTCGCCCTCGGCATGTTCGTCTTCGTGATCGGCGTCGTCCTCGCCTTCCGCTCGAAGACCCGCGCCGCGGACAACCCCTGGGGCGAGGGTGCGACGACGCTGGAATGGACCCTGTCCTCGCCGCCGCCCTTCCACCAGTTCGAGACGCTGCCCCGCATCGTCGACGAGCCGGGCCACCACTGACGGTCGGGATCCGATCCGTCGAGAAACCCTCGCGAGGACCGCCCCGGCGGTCCTCGCTCTTTCCCGGATACCCTCACGGCCCCGCTTCGGGGGTATCCGGCAAGGGGCGGCGCCGCGGATGGCGCGAAGCGAGCCACCTGAACCGAGACCCGCGAGTACCATGACGAGCCTGACGAACAGCCTGCCCGTCGGCGCCGAGGCCCAGGGCTTCGCCCACGCCCCGTCGATCGTCGGCGGTGACGTGCCGGACTACTTCGCCCTCCTGAAGCCCCGCGTGATGGTCCTCGTGATCTTCACGGCGCTGGTCGGCATGGTGGTCTCGCACGGCCACGTGAACCCGGCCATCGGCGCGATCTCGCTCCTGATGATCGCGGTCGGGGCCGGCGCCTCGGGCTGCCTCAACATGTGGTGGGACGCCGACATCGACGCGGTGATGACCCGGACCGCCAAGCGACCGATCCCGGACGGCCGCATCCAGCCCGGCGAGGCTCTCGCCTTCGGCCTGACCCTGTCGGTCGGCTCGGTCCTGATCCTGGGGCTCGCCGCGAACTGGCTCGCCGCCGGGCTCCTCGCCTTCACGATCGTCTTCTACGCCGTGATCTACTCGATGTGGCTGAAGCGGGCGACGCCGCAGAACATCGTCATTGGCGGCGCCGCCGGCGCCCTCCCCCCGGTGATCGGTCAGGCGGTGGTCTCGGGCACGGTCGGCATCGAATCGATCGTGCTGTTCCTGATCATCTTCATCTGGACGCCGCCCCATTTCTGGGCGCTGGCTCTCGTGAAGGCCGGCGAGTACGCCAAGGCCGGCATCCCGATGATGCCGAACGTGGCGGGCCCACAATCGACCCGCCGCCAGATCGTCTACTACACCCTGCTGCTGGCGCCGCTCGGTCTCGCGCCGGTCTTCCTCGGCTTCGGCGGCCTGCTCTACGCGATCGTCGGCGCCCTCGGCGGCCTCGGCATGCTGGCCTTCAGCGTCCAAGTGTTCCGCCATCGCGCGGGCGAGGCGGAGAAGCGCGCGGCGATGGGCATGTTCGCCTTCTCGATCCTCTACCTGTTCCTGCTCTTCTCGGCGCTCCTCGCCGAGCAGGGGCTCGGCCTGTTCCGGCCCGTGACGTTCGCCTGAGTGTTTGAGTTCCCGATGCAGGATCCCCTACCCGGCTACCGGCCGTTGACTCCGGAGGAGGAGCGACGCCGCCGCAAGCGCTCCATCGCCATCGCCCTCGCGCTCGGCGCCATGGTCCTCATCTTCTTCGTCCTGACCATCGCCAAGCTCGGGCCGCAGGTCCTCAACCGGCCGCTCTAGCTTCGACCTCGGAAACCATGTCCGACCCGCAAAATAACTCGAACCGGAAAGCCAACTGCACGGCGCTCGCCTGCGCCGCTCTCGTCGCGGGCATGACCGGGCTCGCCTTCGCGTCGGTCCCCCTCTACGACGCGTTCTGCAAGGCGACCGGGTTCGACGGGACGCCGATCCAGGGTGTCCGCCGGAGCGCTGCGGCTCCCTCCGTCGACGACAGCATGGTCGTGCGCTTCGACACGAATGTCGGCGGCGGCCTGCCCTGGTCGTTCAAGGCCGAGACCCGCAAGGTCGAGGCGCGCCTCGGCGAGACGACGACAGTGTTCTTCCGCGCGACGAACACGGGCCCGACGCCCTCGACGGGCATCGCGACCTTCAACGTGCAGCCCGGCCTGATGGGCGGCTACTTCGTCAAGGTCGAATGCTTCTGCTTCAAGGAGCAGACGCTGCAGCCCGGCGAGACCATGGACTTCCCGGTCGTGTTCTACATCGACCCGGCGATGCGCCAGGATTCCAACACGAGCCATCTCAGTGAGATGATACTCTCCTACACCTACTTCCCCTCGAAGAATGGCGCGCCTGCGACGGCCGCGCTTGCGACCGGCGGAGAGGCGGGCAAGAAGTCGAATTTCTGATCGCGTGCGCGTGACAAGGGCACGCCGCGCACCTAATGGGTTCCAAGCTTGAGGGTTCGGAGAGTTCCGCCCTCCGGGTCGCGACAACAAGGGCCTAGGCCGGGAACGGCGAAGGGCCGGGGGTGAGGAGAGAACGACAGATGGCCGAGGCGCACGCCAAGAATCACGACTATCACATCCTCAACCCGAGCCCCTGGCCGCTGATCGGCGCCTTCTCCGGCTTCCTGATGGCGTTCGGCGCCGTCTTCTGGATGAAGAGCCTCTCGATCGGCAATCTCGCCGTCGGCCCCTACATCTTCGGCGCCGGCGCGATCGGCGTGCTCTACACCATGTTCTCGTGGTGGAAGGACGTCGTCCACGAGGCCAATTCCGGCGATCACACCCGCGTCGTCCAGCTGCACCACCGCTACGGCATGATGATGTTCATCGCCTCCGAGGTGATGTTCTTCGTCGCGTGGTTCTGGGCCTATTTCGAGGCGGCCCTCTACACCGCCGACCCGATCCAGGCGACCCGCGTCGGCTTCACGGGCGGCGTCTGGCCGCCGAAGGGCATCGAGGCGTTCGACCCCTGGCACCTGCCGCTCCTGAACACGCTGATCCTGCTCACCTCCGGCACCACCGTGACCTGGGCGCACCATGCCCTCCTGCACGGCGACCGCAAGGGCCTGAAATACGGCCTGTGGCTGACGATCATCCTCGGCGTGCTCTTCACCGCCTGCCAGGCCTACGAGTACAGCCACGCCCATTTCGGCTTCTCGGGCAGCATCTACTCGTCGACCTTCTTCATGGCGACCGGCTTCCACGGCGCGCACGTGATCATCGGCACGATCTTCCTCGCGGTCTGCCTGTTCCGCGCCTATGCCGGCCAGTTCACCCCCCAACAGCACCTCGGCTTCGAGTTCGCGGCCTGGTACTGGCACTTCGTCGACGTGGTGTGGCTGTTCCTCTTCGCCGCCATCTACGTCTGGGGCTCGGGCGTCGGCCACGCCGCCCACTGACCGGGTCCGCATGCAAGGCATGCAGGGGAAGGGCGGCGCGAGCCGCCCTTTTTCATGCGCGCCGTCGCCCGAAACCCCATATCGGCGGGTGGGGGGAATGCGGGCACGCGGCCTCGCGTGCGATTGAGGAATCCGAGGAGCCGTCTTGGACCATACTCACAGCCTGCCGCCTCCGATCCCGACGGGCCTGCGCGGTCGCTGCCCCCGCTGCGGCGACGGCCACCTGTTCCAGGGATTCCTGACCCTGCGCCCCTCCTGCGAGGCCTGCGGCCTCGATTATTCGAGTTTCGACTCTGCGGACGGGCCGGCCTTCTTCGTCATGTCGATCGTCGGGCTTCTCGTCGTCGGGCTCGCCCTCTTCCTCGAGATCACCTACGAGCCGCCGATCTGGGTCCATGCCCTGGTCGCGGGCTCGCTCTCGATCGGCCTCAGCCTGTTGCTGGTGCGCCCGCTGAAGGGCCTGCTGATCGCCCTGCAATTCGCCAACAAGGCCGAGGAGGGCCGCTTCCGCCAGTGACGCAGGCCGCTCCCCGTGCCGCTCCCCATGCCGCCTGGCGCGATCTTCTCGCGCCGGGGCTCGCCTCTCTCGTCGCGCTCGCGATCCTGCTCGGCCTCGGCACATGGCAGGTGGGGCGCAAGACCGAGAAGGAGGCGCTGATCGGGCGTATCGTCGCCCGCTCGAAAGCCGAGCCCGGCCCCCTCCCCGCCCCGGGTGCTTGGGATTCGGGCCGCGACGAGTTCCGGCATGTGCGCGTCACGGGGCGATTCCTCAACGATCAAGAGACCCTGGTGCACGGCCTCGCGGCGGGCGACACGCCGGGCCGGGCGCTGCAGGGATATTACGTGATCACGCCCCTGGTGCGGGCGGAGGGCGGTCCGGTTCTCGTCAATCGCGGCTTCGTGCCAACGGAGCTGAAGCGGCCCGAGGACCGTCAGAACGGGATCGTGGAGGGTGAGACCACGGTGACCGGCATCCTGCGGGCGAGCGAGGCGCGCTCGATGTTCGTGCCCGCCCCCGATCCTGCTCGCGGCGAGTGGTTCAACCGGGACGTCGCGGGGATCGCGGCCTCCCGCGGCCTCGCCGACGCGGCGCCCTTCCTCGTCGAGGCGGATGCGGTGCCGGGCCAGACGAGCTGGCCGCGGGGCGGCCAGTTGCGTGTCGACCTGCCGAACAACCACCTGCAATATGCGTTCACGTGGTTCGGCATTGCCGGATGCCTCGTCGGCGTCTTCTCCGTCTATGCTTGGCGGCGCCTTCAGGACGGGCCACCGGCCTGAATTGCGGAGCTTGCCGCGGCCGGTCCGCGCCTTACACTCCTCTCCTCCGGAGCGGAGTGGCTTTCGATGCGCGCGATCCTCTGTCTCGTCCTGGCGTTCCTGACGCTCCCGGCCCTCGCCGCCGACGAGGCCTCGCGCGAGGCTGCCCGTGCCGCGATCACCCGGCAGGTCGAGGCACTCGGCCGCGACGACGCGCCCGCGGCCTATGCGGTCGCCGCCCCGGCGATCCAGGCCCTGTTCCCGACCCCCGACGTGTTCATCGGCATGGTGCGCACGAATTACGGCGCGATCTACCGACACCGCCGCTTCGTGTTCGGCGAGGCGCGGGAGGATGGCGAGACCGGCCTCTCACAGGATGTCGCGATCCAGGATGCCTACGGCGTCGACTGGACGGCCTCCTACAGCCTGCAGCGCCAGGCAGACGGCGAGTGGCGCATCACGGGCTGCCGCCTGACGAAGGCGCCGGGTACGTCGCTCTGAGGACCTGCCCCTCGCAACCCGGCTTCGACAGGGGCGCCCGCTTCGTGTAGAGGGAGCGCCTTCTCCGGAGGCCCCTTTGCTTCACGTCTCGACCCGCGGCGCCGCCGCGCCGCTCTCGTTCTCCGATGCCCTGCTGGCCGGCCTTGCGCGCGACGGCGGCCTCTACGTGCCCGAGAGCTGGCCGCAGATCGGCCGGGGCGAGATCGCCGGGCTCGCCGGAGTTCGCTACGCGGATGCCGCCAAGCGCGTCCTGCGTCCCCTCATCGACGGCGAGATCGACGACGCGGCCCTCGATTCCATGATCGAGGCCTCCTACGCCACCTTCCGCCACCCGGCGGTCTGCCCGCTGACGCAGCTCGACGACAACCTGTTCCTGCTCGAGCTCTTCCACGGCCCGACGCTCGCCTTCAAGGACGTGGCGATGCAGCTCCTCGGGCGGCTGATGGACCACGTGCTGCGCGCCCGCAATGCGCGCGCCACCATCGTCGGGGCAACGTCCGGTGACACCGGCTCGGCCGCGGTCGAAGCATTCCGCGGGCTCGATCAGGTCGATGTCTTCGTGCTGTTCCCGTACGGCCGCGTCTCCGAGGTGCAGCGGCGCCAGATGACCTCGGTGGCGGATGCGAACGTTCACGCCATCGCCATCGACGGCACCTTCGACGATTGCCAGAACATCGTGAAGGGCATGTTCCAGCATGCCGATTTCGCCGACGCCGTGCGGCTGTCCGGCGTCAACTCGATCAACTGGGCCCGGGTCGCGGCGCAGGCCGTCTACTACTTCACGAGCGCGGTGGCGCTCGGCTCGCCGCACCGGCCCGTCTCCTTCGCGGTGCCGACCGGTAATTTCGGCGACATCCTCGCCGGCTGGGTCGCCAAGCGCATGGGCCTGCCGGTCGGGCGCCTGATGATCGGCACCAACGCCAACGACATCCTGGCCCGCACGCTGGAGCATGGCGCCTACGAGGTCCGCGGCGTCGAGCCGACCACCTCGCCCTCGATGGACATCCAGATCTCCTCGAACTTCGAGCGCCTGCTGTTCGAGGCCCTCGGCCGCGACGCCTCGACCCTGAGCCGACTGATGGCCGGCCTCAAGCAATCGGGCGGCTTCACCTTGGACGAGGCGGTGCTCGCCACCGTGCGCTCCGAGTTCGACGCCGTTGCCGTGCCCGAGCCCGACGTTGCCGACGAGATCGCCAAGACCTACGCGGCGACCGGAATCGTGCTCGATCCGCACAGCGCCATCGGCGTGCGCGCCGGCCGCCGCCTTCTGGAGAAGGACCCCGCGACCCCGGTCGTGGCGCTGGCGACCGCCCACGCGGCGAAATTCCCCGACGCCGTCGTCAGGGCGACCGGCGCCGGCCGGCCCGCCTTGCCGCCCCACCTCGCCGACCTCATGGATCGTCCGGAACGCCTGTCGCGGGTCGCCAATGACCAAGCGTCGGTCGAGGCCTTCATCCGCGAGCGCGCCCGCATCACGAAGGGGGCCTGAGCGATGAACCGGCACTTCGCGACGCACGGAGCCTCCCCCGGCCTGAAGGTGAGCCGCCTCGCCAACGGCCTGACCGTGACCACGGAAGCGATGCCCGGCGTCGCCACCGCGACGCTCGGGGTCTGGGTCGGCGCAGGCTCCCGCCATGAGCGGGCCGACGAGCACGGGCTGAGCCACCTCCTCGAGCACATGGCGTTCAAGGGCACGCGCAGCCGCTCGGCCCGGGTCATCGCCGAGGATATCGAGAATGTCGGCGGCGAGATCAACGCGGCCACCAGCGCGGAGAGCACGAGCTACACCGCCCGCGTCCTCGGCGAGGATGCCGGCGTCGCCCTCGACGTGATCGGCGACATCCTCACGAACTCGGTCTTCGACGCGGACGAGCTCGCCCGCGAGAAGGGCGTGATCCTGCAGGAATACGCCGCCGTCGAGGATACGCCGGACGACGTCGTCTACGACGCCTTCACCGAGGCGGCCTTCCCCGACCAGCCGATCGGCCGCCCGATCCTGGGTCGCCCCGAGACGATCGCGAGCTTCGACGGCGGTGCCATCGAGAGATATCTCGCCCGCGAGTACACGCCGGACCGGATGGTGCTGGCCGCGGCGGGCGCCGTCGAGCACGACGAGATCGTCGCGGCGGCCGAGCGGCATTTCGGCGGCCTCGGGGGCGCGACCGCGCCCGAGGCGGCGCCGGGCGTGTATGGCGGCGGCGAGCGGCGCCTGCAGCGCCACCTGGAGCAGGCGAACCTCGTCCTCGGCCTGCCCGGCCTTTCCTTCCGCCACGACGATTACTACGCCCTCCACATCTTCGCGCAGGTGCTGGGCGGCGGCCTGACCTCGCGGCTCTGGCACGAGGTCCGCGAGACCCGGGGTCTCGCCTACGAGATCCAGGCCTTCCATTGGCCCTTCTCCGATTGCGGCCTGTTCGGCATCGGCGCGGGCACCTCGGCCCGCGACCTGCCGCAACTCGTCGAGGTGACGCTGGACGCCACCGTGCGGGCAACGCGCGACCTCGATTCGGCTGAACTCGCCCGGGCCAAGGCGCAGCTCAAGGTCGCCCTGCTCACGGCGCTGGAAACTCCGGGCGGGCGCATCGAGCGCAACGCCCGCCAGCTTCTGGCCTGGGGCCGGGTGATCCCCTCCGACGAGGTGATCGCCAAGGTCGATGCGGTCACGGTCGACCACGTGCGGGCAGCCGGTCGCGCGCTCCTCGGGGGCGCGCCGACCCTTGCCGCGATCGGCCCGATCGCGAAGCTGCCGAGTCTCGATCGGGTCGCCGCGCAGCTGAAGGCGGCCTGAGCCCCGGCTGGGAAGCGGAATCCGCCTCCCGTCCCCAACTTGTTTTGGCCGCAAAAGCGCGCGATCGACTCCCCCGGTGTCGCGGCAGGAAGCGGTGGGCGCCCTCTCCCGGCCCGGGCTGCTCGCCTTGCCGCTGGCGGGGGCGGCCTTTACCACTGCCCGGAACCTGAGCCGTATCGTTGCCGCCGCCCGGCCGGAATTCACGCCCGTTGCGCATCCTCGCCACCGTCCTCGCCGCCCTCGTCACGGCTCTCGTCGGATCGCTGCTCCTCAGCGCTCCGGCGCGCGCGGTCGAGGCGGTCCGCGTCACCCTCGACTCCCCCGTGATCGACCTGACGCCGATGATCGAGCGCTACCGCTCGGACGGCGACCTGATCCAGATCTCGACGGCGCCGGGCAAGGACGGGATCGTTCGCCGCATCGTGGTGAAGGCGCGCGATGCGGGCGCGCGGCCCGACTGGATGGTGTTCGCCCTCACCAATGACACCGACGAGCAGATCGACCGGCTCCTCGTCGCCCCGCATTTCCGCCTCGTCGGCTCGGGCGTGGTCTGGCCCGATCTCGGCGGCTCGCGCATCGCCGCCATCACCGCGAGCCAGGGCATCCGGCCGGAGCGGGACGAGAACCCGGAAGCCGACCAGTTCGTCATTACCCTCGATCCCGGCACGACCGTCACCTTCGTGGCGGAGCTGAGAGGGCCGAACATCCCGCAGGTCTACCTCTGGGACCAGGAAGCCTACCGCAAGAAGTCGACGGGCCTGACGCTCTACAAGGGCATCATCATCGGCATCGCGGGGCTCCTCGCCCTGTTCCTGACGATCATCTTCGTGGTGAAGGGCGCGATCATCTTCCCCGCCGCGGCCGCGCTCGCTTGGGCCGTGCTCGCCTATGCCTGCATCGATTTCGGCTTCCTGCAGCGAGTCTTTCCCGTCACCGAGGTGGCGGAGCGGGTCTACCGGGCCTCCGCCGAGGCGATCCTCGGCGCCACGCTCCTCGTCTTCCTGTTCGCCTACCTGAACCTCGCCCGCTGGCACGTGCGCTACAGCCACGTCGCCTTCTTCTGGCTCGCCTTCCTCGCCGGGCTCGTCGGGCTCGCGGTGTTCGATCCGCCGGTGGCGGCGGGCGTCGCCCGCATCTCGATGGCAGCGGTCGCCGGCGTCGGCCTGCTGCTCATCGTCTATCTCGCCGCGCATAACGGCTACGACCGGGCGATCCTCCTGGTCCCGACCTGGGCGCTCCTTCTCGTCTGGGTGGTGGCGGCGGGCTTCGCCATCACGGGGCAGATCGGATCGGACCTCGTGCAGCCGGCGCTGATCGGCGGCCTCGTCCTCGTCGTCATGCTGATCGGCTTCACGGTGATGCAGCACGCCTTCGCGGGTGGCGGCCTCACCCACGCCCTCGTCTCCGACACCGAGCGGCGGGCGCTCGCGCTCACAGGTGCCGGAGACGTGGTGTTCGACTGGGACGTGCCGGGCGACCGCGTCTTCGCCGGCCAGGAGATCGAGGGCCAGCTCGGCCTCAAGCGGGGCGCCCTCGAGGGTCCGGCCGCCAACTGGCTGAACCTCCTCCACCCCTTCGACGTGGAGCGCTACTCCGCGGCCCTCGACACGGTGATCGAGGAGCGGCGCGGCCGCATCGTCCACGATTTCCGCCTGCGCGCGGCCTCGGGTGCCTATTACTGGTACCGGCTGAAGGCCCGGCCCGTGATCGGCTCGGACGGCGAGGTCATCCGCATCGTCGGCACCATCGCCGACGTGACCGAGCTCAAGACCGCCGAGGAACGGCTCCTGCACGACGCGGTCCACGACAGCCTCACGGGCCTGCCGAACCGCGAGCTGTTCGGTGACCGCCTCGACGCGGCGCTCGCCTTCGCGAGCCAGGACCCGCGCCTGAAGCCCACCGTGATCGTGCTCGACATCGACCGGTTCAAGGCCATCAACGACGCGATCGGTCTCTCGGCCGGCGATTCGATCCTGCTCACGCTCTCCCGCCGCCTCGGCCGCCTGCTGCGCCCGCAGGACACCCTCGCCCGGGTCGCAGGCGACGAGTTCGCCGTGATCCTAGTCTCGGAGCGCGATCCCGACCGGATCCTCGCCTTCGCCGAGATGATCCGGCGGACGATCGCCACCCCGATCACCTACGCGGACCGCGAGATCTTCCTCACCGTCTCGGTCGGCATCGCGCTGCACGAGACCGGGGCGGCGCAGAAGCGCGAGGAGGTCTTCAAGAACGCCGAGATCGCGATGGTCCAGGCCAAGCGCGGCGGCGGCGACCGCCTCGAAGTCTTCCGCGCCCATATGCGCAACGAGCGCTCGGACCGGCTGATGCTGGAGAGCGACCTGCGCCGGGCGATCGAGCGCAACGAGATCAAGGTCCTGTTCCAGCCGATCGTGCGGCTCGAGGATCGCACGGTGGCCGGCTTCGAGGCGCTGCTGCGCTGGGACCACCCGAAACTCGGCCGGATCCCGCCCTCGACCTTCATCCCGATCGCCGAGGAGAGCGGCTTCATCGTCAATCTCGGCGTGTTCGCCCTGGAGCGAACGGCGCTCGAACTCGCTGCCTGGCAACGCTCGCTCGATGTCGAGCCGCCGATCTTCGCGAGCGTCAACGTCTCCTCGCGCCAGCTCCTTCGGCACGATCTCCTGCACGACGTGAAGACCGTGCTCGCCCGCTCCGGCGTGCTGCCGGGCTCGCTCAAGCTCGAGCTCACCGAGAGCCTCGTGATGGAGAACCCCGAATATGCCGCCCAGATGCTGGCGCGGATCCACGACCTCGGCGCCGGGCTGTCGCTCGACGATTTCGGCACCGGTTACTCGGCGCTGTCCTACCTGCAGCGCTTCCCCTTCGACACGATCAAGATCGATCAGTCGTTCGTCCGCCAGATGGCCTCGGGCAAGAGCGTGATCCTGCGCTCGATCGTGAAGATGGCGACCGAGCTCGGCCTCGCCATCATCGCCGAGGGCGCCGAGTCGGAGGCCGACGCGCAGGCGCTGGCCGAACTCGGCTGCGAGTATGCGCAGGGTTACGCGTTCGGCGAGCCGATGACGATGCATCAGGCCCGCCAACTCGTCGGCGCGGCGCCGGAAGCCGCCTGAGGTTCAGGCCGGCGCGCGCGCGCAGAGCGAGGCCAGGGCCGCAACCAGTCGGCGGGCCTCGACCGGCTTGCGCTGGATCGGCAGGTCCGGCCACGCGAGGCGCATCTCGCGCGGCAGGATGCCGGCCGTGCAGATGAGCACCGGTATGCCCGCCGCGATGAGCCGGTGGGCCGCGGGCGTCGCCTCTCCGTCAGCGAGGTTGAGATCGAGGATGGCGGCATCGAGGCGCTCCGCCTCGATCAGGCGGATCGCGTCGCGGTTCGTGCGCGCGGGGCCGACCACGCACCCGTTCACGTCCTCGACGATGTCCATCAGTTCCATCGCGATCAGGATCTCGTCCTCGACGATGAGGACCTTTCGGCCAGTCAACATCGATCGCTCCCAGACAGGCGCCTGAGCGAGCCGCGGCTCGTTCCATGTCGTGCGATAGGGGTTTGCACAGCGCCGCGTCGCGGCCTCTTGGCCACTGCCGAAGCACCGCCGCGCTGCCGGGTCAGGATGCGGCCGGCAACCGGGCGCGTCAACGCGATTGCGGGAACGGCAGGAGGCGCGGCGCGAGATTTATTTTTGCCGGCTCGCGGAACCTTCAGGCCGCGGTGACTGGCATCTTGAGCGATGCATTTAAACCTCCCTTAACCATGATGGTCGAAGACTGGATCTCGGTTCGGTCGCGGCGTCCGTCTGCGGAGTCCGGCCCTGTGGGAGACGCGTGATGGCCGATGTGGCGCGGCGGGTACGTGATGGCGGCGGGTCCGACCTCGTGCGGCGGCTGATCGCGCGGCCGATCCGCTTCGACGTCGCGCGGCACGTGCCGGTCCCGGTAGCCTCGCCGGCGGCGACGCCGATGGACGAGGATTCCGACGAGCCCGGCGATCTCGTTCGCCTGCGGGCCGAGATGACCGTGATGAAGGCGGTCCTCGACGCCGAACGTCGCGAGACGGCGAAGCTTCGGGCGACGGTGCGGAGCGTCACCGGCCCCGAGCCGGTCGGCGAGGAGGCACGCGCCGTCCGCGACCGCTGGGCGACGCTCGTCGACGGCATCCTGAACGCGCAGCGCTGACCCGCACCGATCATCGACAAGAACCAGGAGACGACCATGAGCGCCCGCTGCTCACTCGTCGTCAACGGCAAGTCCGTGCGTGTCTCCACCGGCGATACGCCTCTGGAGGCCGCGCTCGCCGAGGGTATGATCGCGTCCCCGCAAGGGATGCACGGGGCCGCAGCGCCCGGCCACGCCGCGCCGGCAGCGCGACGGATGCCCGGACGCGGTCACCGGCCCGACATGACGAAGCTGCCGCTGCCCCGGCCGCAGCCCGCGATCACGTTGCCGGCCGTGCCGGCCACTGCGCCGGTCAAGCGCACGGGCACGGTCACGGAGATGCGCGCGCTCTCGCCCCGCGTGATCGAGATGGTGGTCACGGTGACCCGGCGCCTGCCGCTCGAGCCCGGCCATCAGGTCGTCCTCGCGCTCGATGGGCTTGAGCCGCTGACCCTCTCCCCGACCCTGCGCGTGGACGGTTCCGCGGAGCTGAACGAACTCGTCTTCCACCTTCCGCACGATCCCGCCGCACCGGGACCGGCCGCCTCCATCGCGGTCGGCGCCGCCGCCAAGGTGCGGGGCCCTGTCGGGCGCGCTCAGTACCGGCCGGGTGGCGGGCGTCTGATCCTCGTCTCGGACGGGGCGGGCTTCGCACCCGTCTGGGCCGTGGCGCGGGCCGCGCGCTACATCGAGCCCGCCCGCGACATGGCACTCGTCATCGGCGCCCGCGACCCGCTCGACCTCTACATGCGCCCGTCCATCGACTGGCTGCGCGCAACCGGCATCGGACGGATTACCCTCGTGGCCGACCGGAGCCGCCAGCGACCGCCGGATGTGCGCCCGGGACCCCTCACCGCGCACGTGCCGCCCCTGCGGACCACCGACGTGGTGCACGTGGCCGGATCGGGCTCGACGGTCGGCGCCGTCGAGGTCCTCGCGGCTGCCGCCGGAGCGCGCTGCTATCCGCTCCTCGTCCCCGGCGCATGAGGGCTGGCCGAGGAATCTCGCGCGATTGACCCTACGGCCAAGGCGGGGCACCTTTCGGGCCGCGTGGCGGGAGCCCTCCGTGCCGTTCGATCTCTCCGAAGCCAGACGGACCCGTGATCTTGTGAGGGATCTGCACGACCTCACGGAGAAGCTGCGCGCCACCGTGCAGACCTCGCGCGCCATCGCGGCGCGCGCCGAGGCCCGCGGCGAGGCCGGCCGGACTTCCCTGAAGAGCCTGCTCATCTCCGAACCGCACGATCCGGTCGAGGGCGTCATCGACGGCCTGGCCTATGCGTGCGAGCACAGCGCCGCCTACGGCGACCCTGCGGTGGATTCCCTGATCCGAACCGCCCTCTGGCTGATCGGCCGGAAGATAGGCGCGCGCGAGAGTGCCGGAGCCGAGGGGAAGACCCTGCACTGAGAAGCTTGGCCGCCGAGCGATTAGGTGGAAGCGCCGGCGCCCGAGCGGAACGGTTCGCGGGGACGCGAGCGTGTCGCCCCGCCCCCGCGCGGCCTCAGCCGAGCCGGACCCGCCAGATCTCGTCGGCGTATTCCCGCATGGAGCGGTCGGAGGAGAACCAGCCCATCCGGGCGGTGTTGAGGATCGCCCTGCGCCACCATCCGGCCGGGTCGGCCCAGGCCGCGTCGATCTCGCGCTGGGCGCGCCAGTAATCGTCGAAATCGACGGTGAGCAGGTACTGGTCGCGGTGGCGCAGATCGTCGACGAGAGGCCGGAAGCGGTTCGGCTCCTCGGGCGAGAACCGGCCGGAGGCGATCATGTCGAGGGCGGCCGCGAGGCGCGGCGAGGCCCAGATCGCGTCGCGGGCGTAGTTCGGCACCGCCATCCGGGTCTGCACTCCGGCCGCGTCGAGGCCGAAGATGAAGATGTTCTCCGGGCCGACATGCTGACGGATCTCGATGTTGGCGCCGTCGAGCGTGCCGACCGTCAGCGCGCCGTTCAGCGCGAACTTCATGTTGCCGGTGCCCGACGCCTCCATGCCGGCGGTCGAGATCTGCTCGGAGAGGTCGGCGGCCGGGATGATCGCCTCGGCGAGACTCACCGAGTAGTTCGGCATGAACACGACCTTGAGGCGGTCGGCCACCTCGGGATCGTCGTTGACCGCTTTCGCCACGTCGCAGGCGAGCTTGATGATGAGCTTCGCCTGGGTGTAGCTCGGGGCCGCCTTGCCACCGAAGATCTTAACGCGCGGCGTCCAGTCCCGGTGCGGCTCAGCCTTGATCGCCTGGTACAGCGCCACCGTCTCGATGACGTTGAGGAGCTGGCGCTTGTACTCGTGGATGCGCTTCACCTGCACGTCGAAGAGCGCCGACGGATCGATGTCGATCCCGGTGCGGTCGGAAACGATCTGCGCGAGGGCCTCCTTGCGGTCCCGGCGCACCGCCGCGTAGCGCCTGACGAAGCCCGCGTCGCTCGCGAAGCGCTCGAGGTCGCGCAGGGCCTCCGGATCGTCGAGGACGCGCGACCCGACCGCCTCGACGGCGAGGCGCGTCAGTCCAGGATTGGCGTTGTGGAACCAGCGCCGGAAGGTGATGCCGTTCGTCTTGTTGACGATCTTCTCGGGCTCGAGGGCGTGCAGGTCCCGGAACACCGTGGAGCGCATCAGCTCCGTGTGCAGGGCCGAGACGCCGTTGACGCGCCGCGCGCCGTGGAAGGCGAGATGCCCCATGCGCACGCGCCGGCCGTGGCTCTCGTCGATCAGCGAGACGGAGGCGAGATGGGCCGCATCGTGCCGCCCGTGCTTGCCCTGCTCCTCAAGGTGCATCCAGTTGATCAGGTAGATGATCTGCATGTGGCGCGGCAGCAGCCGCTCCATCAGCTCGACCGGCCAGGTCTCGAGCGCCTCGGGCAGGAGGGTGTGGTTCGTGTAGTGCAGCGTGTTCGAGGTGACGTGCCACGCATCCTCCCAGGACAGGTGGTGATCCTCCAGGAGGAGGCGCATCAGCTCCGGAACGGCGATGGCGGGATGGGTGTCGTTGAGCTGGATCGCGGCGTGATCGTGCAGGCTGCGCACATCGCCGCGCTCCGCCACGTGGCGGCGGATCAGGTCCTGCAGGGATGCGGAGGTGAAGAAGTATTCCTGGCGCAGGCGCAGCTCCTGGCCGGCCATCGAGGAATCGCTCGGATAGAGCACCCGCGAGATCGCCTCGGCCCGGGAACGGCTCGAGACCGCGCCGACATGGTCGCCGCCGTTGAACTGGGCGAGATCGACCGGCGCCTCGGCCTCCGCCTTCCAGAGGCGCAGGGTGTTCACGTGCGCTCCGCGCCAGCCAACGACCGGAACGTCGTGGGCGACGGCCCGAACCGTCTCGGCCGGGTGCCACTGCCGCCGGATCACGCCCTCGGACACCGCCGACATGGTGACGTGCCCGCCGAAGCCCACCGTGTAGGTCGCCTCGGGACGCACGAACTCCCAGGGATTGCCTTCGGCGAGCCAGGTCTCCGGCGCTTCGCGCTGCCAGCCGTCCTCCAGCGATTGCCGGAACAGGCCGTGGTCGTAGCGGATGCCGTAGCCGATCGCCGGGATGCCGATGCTCGCCATGCTCTCCATGAAGCAGGCGGCGAGGCGCCCCAGGCCGCCATTGCCCAGCGCCGCGTCCGGCTCCGCGCCCTCGACGGTGCCGAGATCGATGCCGAGATCGGCCAGCGCCGCGCGCGTCGTCTCGACGAGGCCGAGATTGTTCATGGCGTCGGACAGCAGGCGTCCGATCAGGAATTCGAGGGAGAGATAATAGACGCGCTTGTTCGGTACCGCGTGGCCCGCGCCCATGCAGGCATCGACGATCCGGTCGCGCAGCGCCAGGGCGGTCGCGGCGAACCAGTCGCGCTCGCGGGCGGTCGTCGGGCTCTTGCCGATCCCGTAGGCGAGCTTGGCGAGGATCGCCTCGCGCAGGTCGGCCACGGCGTCGCCGGAGGTGGCGCGAACGGGGGCGCTCCAGGCCGGGACCGCGTTCGCTTCCGGCGGGCGGGACGCGGCGGGGCTCTTGTCCTCGGCCTTGTCGGTAGCGGTCAGAAGGTCGTTCAACACGGGAAACCCCCAATTCGCGGCTGCTCTTCGAGCATCCAGTCCAGGCCCCGCCCGCTTCTTCCGGCGGCGGTCGACCCGGGATGTGAAACCAGACATCGTGAGTTCGCGCGGCCGCCCTGTCGAGTGCCGAAGCGGCGTCCGCCCGCGGCGACGAGCGGTCCGCCCCGCGCCTGTGACCGCGTGGACACAGATCGGAGCCTGCCTGCAAAACCCGTCATCAATTTGGCGCGCCGGTCTTGAAGAGAAGCTGAATGAGGCAACCTCCGCCGGGCCTGCTTCCTACTGGAGAGACGACGCATGAGCGGCACCGTCTGCAGCCCAACGGTCTGGTGGAGGAGCGGCACCGTCTATCAAGTCTATCCGCGCTCGTTCCAGGACTCGAACGGCGACGGGATCGGCGATCTGCGGGGCATCACGCGCCGGCTCGACTACATCGCCTGGCTCGGCGTCGACGCGGTCTGGATCTCGCCGATCTACCCCTCGCCGATGGCCGATTTCGGCTATGACGTGGCCGATTATTGCGGCATCGATCCAATTTTCGGGACGCTCGACGATTTCGACGAGCTCGTCGCGGAGGCCCATCGCCGCCGCCTCAAGGTGATCCTCGACTTCGTCCCGAACCACAGCTCGATCGCCCATCCCTGGTTCACCGAGGCCCGCGCGTCCCGCAACAATGCCCGGCGCGACTGGTACATCTGGCGCGACCCGGCCCCGGATGGCGGGCCGCCCAACAACTGGCTCAGCAATTTCGGCGGCCCGGCCTGGACCTTGGACGAGGCGACCGGCCAGTACTATTATCACGCCTTCCTGCGCGAGCAGCCGGACCTGAACTGGCGCAACCCCGCCGTGCGGGCGGCGATGCACGACGTGCTGCGCTTCTGGCTGGAGCGCGGCGTCGACGGCTTCCGCGTCGACGTGATCTGGCACCTGATCAAGGACGAGGGGTTCCGCGACAATCCGGAGAACCCGGATTTCCTGCCCCACCAGCCCGAGATCAACCGCTTCGCGCAGGTCTACTCCGCCGACAGGCCGGAGGTTTTCGACGTCATCGCCGAGATGCGGCGCGTCCTCGCGCCCTACGGCGACCGGGTGCTGATCGGAGAGATCTACCTGCCGATGGAGCGGCTCGTGGCCTATTACGGCCCCGACCTCGACTGCGCGGATCTGCCCTTCAACTTCCAGCTGATCCAGACGCCCTGGCGCGCCGACGCGGTCGCCGACCTCGTCGAGAATTACGAGGCGGCACTCCCCCCGGGCGGCTGGCCCAACTGGGTGCTCGGCAACCACGACCAGCCCCGCATCGCCGCGCGGATCGGCCTGCCGCAGGCGCGGATTGCGGCGATCCTTCTGCTGACGCTACGGGGCACGCCGACGCTCTATTACGGCGACGAGATCGGCCTAGACCACGTCTCGATCCCGCCGGACCGGGTGCAGGACCCCTGGGAGCGCAACGAGCCCGGGCATGGACGCGACCCCGAGCGCACGCCGATGCAGTGGGACGACGGGCCGTATGCGGGCTTCTCGACCGTGGAACCGTGGCTGCCGCTCTCGGCGGACGCGGTCTCCCGCAACGTCGAAGAGATGCGCGACGCCGCCGACTCGATCCTGACCCTCTACCGCCGGCTCCTCGGCCTGCGCCGCGAGCATGCCGCCCTCTCGGTGGGCAGCTATCGGACGGTGCCCCTCGGCGTCGACGAGGTCTTCGCCTACGAGCGTTTCGAGGACGGCACGACGATCCGCGTGATCCTGAACTTCGGCGAAGCCGCCCACCGCCTGCCGCTGCCTGAGGGCACGGGCTGGACGGTGCTCCTGTCGAGCCGGGCCGGGCAGGCCGGCACGCGGCTCCGCGACGATCTGGTTCTGGAGCCCTCTGAGGGTGTCCTCCTGCTGCTGTCCTGAGAGCAGGCGCCCTTCTTGCTGCAATGCGATGCAGGTTGCCCTCGCATCAAGGAAGCGTTAACCGACATCGTGGCCTGACTTGTGCATTGCAGCGGAACGAGTGCGGCACAGGAACGTTGACGATGACGACGTCGGTCGCGGGCAGGGGCGCCCGTCACGAGCCAATCGCTCGCCGTGGGGACGCTTTGATGGCCTATGCCGGTTTCGCGGACGCTCCGAGGTTCGGAGCGCCCGTTCCGCCTGCCGACTTCCGCGCTTCCCTCCCCGACCTCCGAACTTCCCTTCAGCCCCGCATCCTCTACGCGACCCCCGAGATGGCGGATTTCGTGAAGACCGGTGGACTCGGCGAGGTCGCGGGCGCCCTGCCCCGGGCGCTGCGCAACAATTTCGATGTCCGGGTGCTCATCCCCGGCTACCGGCAGGTGGTCGACGCCTTCACCGAGATCCCGGTCGTGGCGCGCCTCGAGGCCCAGGCAGCCGTGCCGCCCTGCGACCTCGGCCTCGTCGAGACGGGCGACGGCCTGCGTATCTACGTACTGCTCAGCCCTGACCTCTACGACCGCGACGGCACGCCCTACGGGAATGGGGCCGGCGACTTCCCCGACAACGATCTGCGCTTCGCCCGACTCAGCCTCGCGGCGGCCGAGATTGCGCTCGGCGCCGACCCCGCCTGGGCGGCGGACCTTCTCCACCTCAACGACTGGCAGGCGGCGCTCGCCCCGGCCTATCTCGCCTGGCGCCAGCTGCGGGTGCCGAGCGTCCTGACGATTCACAACCTCGCCTATCAGGGCCTATTCCCGCGGGACAACCTCGCCCGCCTCGGCGTGCCCGAGCACGCCTTCCAGATCGACGGCGTCGAGTTCTACGGGCAGCTCTCCTTCCTCAAGGCCGGCATCTACTACGCGTCGCACGTCACCACCGTGAGCGAGACCTACGCCCGTGAGATCATGACCCCGGAATCGGGTTGCGGCCTCGACGGACTCCTGCGGACCCGCGCCGGCCAGGGCCGGCTCACCGGCATCCTCAACGGCATCGACGAGACCTGGGACCCGCGCACGGACCCGCACCTCGTCACGCGCTTCGAGGCCGACGATTGGAAGGGCAAGCGCGCCAACGCCGAATCGGTGCGGCACCAGTTCGGCCTCGCCGTCTCACGTGGCCCGCTCTTCGCCATCGTCTCGCGCCTCGTGCACCAGAAGGGCATCGACCTCTCGATCCAGGCCGCCGAGACCATCGTGGCCGAGGGCGGGCAGCTCGTCGTGATCGGCCAGGGCGAGAGCCGGTTCGAGGAGGCCCTGCGCGGTCTGGCCCGGCTCCATCCGGATTCGGTCGGCGTCCATGTCGGCTTCGCCGAGACCGATGCGCGCCGCATGTTCGCGGGCAGCGACTTCCTGCTCATGCCCTCCCGCTTCGAGCCCTGCGGCCTCGCGCAGATGTACGCTCAGCGCTTCGGGTCTCTGCCGATCGTGCGCCGCACGGGTGGCCTCGCCGACACGGTCGAGGACGGGGTGACGGGCTTCACCTTCGCCGATTCGTCGCCGAAGGGCTTCCTCGGCGCCGTCCGCCGGGCCCTCGACACCTTCGGCGAGAAGAAGCGCCTGAACGCGATGCGGCGCAACGCGATGGCGAAGACCTTCGGCTGGGACGAGGCCGCCACGAGCTACACGTCGCTCTACACGCGGGCCTTCGGCAACAACGCGGCCGTGCGCTGGCGCGCGGCCTAGATCGCGATCCGCGATCCTCCGATCGCCCTGAGGAATTCGCTCCTTCGTTCACCCGAACGTTTCTTGTCCGCTCCCGCGTCGCCGGTTCTCGGCGCCGGAGCGAGCAGGTGCGCGTCCGCTCCCGGCCTTGCCGCGGTTCCCGCCCAGGCGGAGCGCGACATTCCCGTCATGCGGTTTCCCATCCTCCGGCCGGTGCTCGACTTCTCGCGGCGCTCGCAAGAGACCTCTGCCCTCTGCGCCGAGGCGGACGCCCTGATCGACGAGGCCCCGCAAAACGTCACGGCGATCGTCCGAGAGAAGCGGGTCGGCCACGACACATTCTGGGACGGCAACAAGGCTCCTGACGCCCGATAGGGTGGAACGCCTGCGCAGCGGGCTTCGCGCCGCCGGGACGAGCCCTGAACGATTGGCGGACCTACGGCTTCGACGAGATCGCCGACGCGGCGCTCGCGGCGGAACTCCTCACCCTCCTCCGCGACGTCTGGGGATACTCCGGAGCGACGAGGCTCACGGTTCGCAGGGAGCAGGCGCATCGGCTCGGGAGAGCCTGGGAGCGGCCCGGCCATCGTCCCTCCAGTACGGAAGAAGGCGGACCAATCCGAGGGGCCATCCGGCGGTCTCTCCGCCGGCCCCGTATCCTAAGCGTTTGTTGACGGGTATATTGTCTTATTCCTCACAATCTTGGGGGGAATGCCGTGGGTAAGCTGGTCAGATCATTTTCTGCACTGTGCGTTGTCAGTATAATCGCGGGCGCAACTCTGGCGGGAGCTATCTACCAGAATGAGGCGGCCGTGGCGCGCGTGGTGCGGGCTCACGAGACCCGGCTCCAATCGCTCCTTCTCGCCGACGAGATCCGCCAGAGTTCCGACGACCTGACGCGCCTCGGCCGGACCTACGTGGTCACGGGCGATCCCGTCTGGAAGCAGCATTATGAGGATGTGCTGGCCATCCGCGCGGGGCGGCGCCCGCGGCCCACGGATTATCACCGCATCTACTGGGACCTCGTGGCCGGCGGCGAGGCGAGGCCACGCCCGGACGGCGAGGCGGTCGCCATCGGCACCCTGATGGACCGGCTGGGCTTCACCGCCGAGGAGACGAGCAAGCTGGCGGAGGCCGTGCGCAACTCGGACGGCCTCGTCAGACTTGAGGTCGAGGCCATGAACCTCGTCGAGGGCAAGGATGCCCAGGGCGCTCCCCTCGCGCAGTTGGACCGCGAGGCGGCACGGACGCGCGCGGCGGCTCTCGTTCATTCGGGAGAGTACCATCGCTTCAAGGCCGCGATCATGCGGCCGTTGGACGAGTTCTACGTGCTCCTCCAAGTCCGTACGACGGAGACCGTCTCGCGCTACGAGGCGGATGCGGCCTTGTGGTCCCGGGTGGTGCTCGGGGCACTCGCCTTCACGATCGCGTCCGTGTTGGCGCTGGGCTTCTTCGCCTACCGGGCCCTTGTGGGCGGCTACGCGGCCGTGGGAGCGGCGATGGCCACGGTCGCAGAGGGCGATTACCAGCACGCGGTTCCGGGGCGTGAGCGCTCCGACGAGGTCGGCGACATGGCCCGGCGCCTGGAAGCGCTCCAGCAGGGGTTGATCCGAGCCGAGGAGGAGCGGCGCCTGCGCGAGGGGGTAGAGCAGGCGCGTGCGCGGCGTGCCGGCACCGCCGCGATGGCGGACGCCTTCGAGGCGACGATCGGCACGATCGTCGGGCGGCTCGCGGCCTCCGCCGACGAACTCCAATCGACGGCCCGGAGCATGAGCGAGACGGCCGCCGAGACGACCGGCCGGTCCGCCGACGTCGCTTCGGCGGCCTCGGCGGCGTCCGCCCACGTGGAGAGCGTGGCCTCGGCGGCCGAAGAGCTCGGCGCCTCCGTCGATGAGATCGCGCGACAGGTGGAGGAATCGGCCACTCTCGCGAGAGCGGCCGTGTCGGAGGCGGGCCGCACCGCGGCTCTGATCGGCGATCTCAGCAACTCGACCACGCAGGTCGGCGACGTGGTGGCGATGATCTCGGCCATCGCCGGGCAGACCAACCTTCTGGCGCTCAACGCGACGATCGAGGCGGCGCGGGCCGGTGAGGCGGGCCGCGGCTTCGCCGTCGTCGCCGCCGAGGTCAAGGAACTCGCGAGCCAGACGGCGCGGGCCACCGACGAGATCTCGCGTCAGATCGGCGGTATCCAGGACGCGACCCGTCAGGCCGTGGCCGCAATCGGCGGCATCGGGGCCCGCATCGAGGAGATGAGCACGGTGGCGACGACGATCGCCTCGGCGGTCGAGGAGCAGGGTGCGGCGACCCGGGAGATCGTGCGCAGCGTCGAGCAGGCCGCCTCGGGCACGGGTGGGGTGACGCGGAATATCGCGGGCGTCGCCGATGCGGCCGGCGAGACCGGAGCGGCGGCGGCGCAGGTGCTGGGTTCGGCCTCCGGCCTGTCGCGCCAAGCCGAGCATCTCGGCACTGAGGTGGCGCGCTTCCTGGCCGAAGTGCGCGCGGCCTGAACGCTGACCGCTCCTCGACCAGTTGAAGGCCGACGCCTGCCGGCACTGCCGCATCCCCCGCCCTGAGGCGTCGTGACGAGGAGCATCAGCCCAGCGCGGGTCGGGCCTCGGGTGGCCGAGGATCGCCTCCGAGGTCCCGAACCCCCGCCGAGTTCAGGCCTCCAGCACGAAGATCATCGTCCCGAGCGGAGGCAGCGTCAGGCAGAGGGACTGCGCCTGACCGTGGCTCTCGCTGCCGTCGGCGTGGAGGCCGCCCATGTTGCCGACGTTCGAGCCGCCATATCCCGCGGCGTCGGAGTTGAACGCCTCCCGGTAGAAGCCGGGCGCTGGCACGCCGATGCGGTAGCCCTCGCGCGGCACGGGGGTGAAGTTCGAGACGACGATCGCGATCTCGTTCGGCTGCTTGCCCTTGCGCGCCCAGGCGATGACGCTGTTGTCCTGGTCGTCTGCCACCAGCCACTGGAAGCCGCTTGCCTCGACGTCGCGGCTGTAGAGGGCCGGCGTCGATACGTAGAGGTGGTTGAGGTCGCGGATCACGTCCTTGACGCCCCTGTGCAGGGGATCGTCGAGCAGGTGCCAGTCGAGCGACTGGTTGTGGTTCCACTCCCGCTCCTGGCCGAACTCGCCGCCCATGAAGAGCAGCTTCTTGCCCGGGTGGCCCCACATGAAGCCGTAATAGGCCCGGAGGTTCGCGAATTTCTGCCAGCGGTCACCCGGCATCTTGCCGAGCATCGAACCCTTCCCGTGCACCACCTCGTCGTGGGAGAGCGGCAGGATGAAGTTCTCGGAGAAGGCGTAGAGCAGGCCGAAGGTGAGGTCGTGGTGGTGATAGCGCCGATGGACCGGCTCCTTCGAGATGAACTGCAGGGTGTCGTGCATCCACCCCATGTTCCACTTGAAGCCGAACCCGAGACCGCCCGTGTAGGTCGGGTGCGAGACGCCGGGCCAGGAGGTGGATTCCTCGGCTACCGTCAGGGTGCCTGGCGCGTGGCTGTAGGTCGCCTCGTTGGTCTTGCGCAGGAAGTGGATGGCGTCGAGGTTCTCGTTGCCGCCGTACTGGTTCGGGATCCACTCGCCCGCGCGCCGCGAGTAGTCGAGGTAGAGCATCGAGGCGACGGCATCCACGCGCAAACCGTCGAGGTGGTAATGCTCCAGCCAGAAGCGGGCGTTGGCGGCGAGGAAGGTCGAGACCTCCGTGCGGCCGAAATTGTAGATGTAGGTGCCCCAATCCTGGTGGAAGCCCTGGCGCGGGTCGGCGTGCTCGTAGAGGTGCGTGCCGTCGAACTGGCCGAGCCCGTGCGCGTCCAGCGGGAAGTGGCCCGGCACCCAGTCGAGCATGACGCCGATGCCGGCCTCGTGCGCCGCGTTCACGAAGTGCACGAAATCCTCCGGTGAGCCGAACCGGCTCGTCGGGGCGAAGAGCGAGACGGGCTGGTAGCCCCACGACCCGTCGAACGGGTGCTCGGTGATCGGCAGAAGCTCGATATGGGTGAAGCCCATCTCTTTGACGTAGGGGATGAGACGGGCGGCGAGCTCCTTGTAGGTCAGGTAGCGGTTGCCCTCGTCGGGCACCCGGGCCCACGAGCCGAGATGGACCTCGTAGATCGAGATCGCCGCGTGACGCGGGTCCTTCCGGCCGCGGCTCTCCATCCACGCCGCGTCCCGCCAGTCCGGTTCGCCCAGGCCGTGCAGCACGGAGGCCGTCTCCGGCGGCTGCTGGGCCGCGAAGGCGACGGGATCGGCCTTGAGCGGCAGCAGGGCGCCGTCCGGTCCGCGCACCTCGTACTTGTAGGTCGCGCCGGCCTTCAGGCCCGGGACGAACAATTCCCAGATCCCGCCGTCGCGCCACAGGCGCATCGGGTGGCGGCGGCCATCCCAGTCGTTGAACTCGCCGACGACGCTGACGCGCTTGGCGTTCGGAGCCCAGACCGCGAAGCGGAACCCGTCGATGCCGTCGAGCTTTCCGGCCTGCGCGCCGAGAATCCGGTAGACGACGTTGGTGCCGACCTCGCGGAGCGCGTTGACGTCGTGCTGCTCCAGAGAGGAGCCGAAGCTGTAGGGATCGTGTCGGCGCCGCTTCTGCCCGTCCCAGAGCTCGACCTCGATCTCATAGAGGGGACGGCCCTCGCTCGGGACCTTGGCCACGAAGAACCCGTCGGGATGGCGGCGCTCGAACGGAATGCGCGCGTCGCCGACGACGAGCGTCGCGCCCTTCGCCTCGGGCAGCACGGCGCGCACCTCCCAGGCCTTCGGCCCGATCTGGTGAGGACCGAGCACGGCGAAGGCGTCGCCGTGGTTCGCCGCCATGACGGCGGCGACGGCGTCCTTGTGGACTGTCTTGGCCTCATCGGTCGTCGTCGCGGATTTCGGGGCGGTGGGCGGGACCTCGGTGGCACGAGCCGCGCCCGATGCTGGAGCGGCCTTGGTCGCGAAGGTCTCGTCGATGCCCGTCATTCACATGCCTCTCTTGGCTTCGTCCAGAATGTTGAGAACCCCACGGGCCGGGATTTCGATCCAGTCCGGCCGGTTGTTCGCCTCGTAGTCGACCTCGTAGAGCGCCTTGGTGAGGACGCAGAGCTTGAGCAGCCGCGCGTGGGTCTCCGGATCGGTCACGGCGGCCCGGCTCGTGCGCACGGCGGTCTCATAGCCGTCCAGGAAGGCTGCATCGATCATGCCGCGCCACGCGATCGAGGCGTTTCGGGCGCGCTCCTCCGAATCGGCGAAGCGGCTCGCGATCTCGCGGGTGACGGTCTCCGCGCCGTAGGCGAAGGAGCGCAGCATGCCGGCCACGTCCCGCAGGGGCGTCGACTTGGCGCGGCGCTCGTCCGCCGGGCGGGAGGGCTCGCCCTCGAAATCCACGATGACGAGGTCGCCCTCGGATGCCAACACTTGGCCCAGGTGATAGTCGCCGTGGATGCGCGTCTTCCAGGCGCCCCGCGGCGGCTCGGCCGTGAGACGTTCGATCAACCCCTCGACCTCGCCCCGGCGGGCAGCCAGAGCCGCGCTCGCGGGCCGGCCGGCATCGAGGCCGCGATCGGCCATCGCGGACAGCCCGCGGAAGGCCCGCTCCGCCTGATGGCGGGCGTCGCGCCCGAGCACGTCGAGATCCTCGCTCGTGAAGGGCTCCGCCGCGAAGGCCGGGTCGTCGGTCTCCAGGGCGAAGGCGTTGTGCATCTCCGCCGTGCGGCGGCCGAGGAGGTCGGCCCAACGCAGGTGGGCGTTGAAGGCCTCGTCCGGCGTCGGCGCCTCGCTCTCGGGAGCGAGGACCACCGTGTCGAAGTCGCGGCGCAATCCCTCAAGCATCAGGGTCCACGCATCACCCTGGTTGAGCACATAGCGCTGCAGGAGAGCGAGCGCCGTGCGGGTCCCGTCCGCCGCGACGTGTTCCAGTGTGCCGAGCAGGGCCGGCGTGTTGGCGAAATGCGCCTTCTCGGTGAGGAAGCGCCCGACCTCGATCTCCGGGTGCGTGCCGGGCTGGAGCCGCCGCAGCAGCTTCAGCATCATCTTGGCGCCGATGGCGATCGACGTGTTGCTCTGCTCCGCCGAGAGGCGGCGCACCTCGCCCTCCTCGAAGGGCATCTCGGGATCGAAGGCGGAGGTCGCCGTGAAGACGAGAGTGCCCGTCTCCGTCGGGATCTCGCGGCCGGCGCGCATGCTCTCGACGAGGCTGATCGCGAAGGCGGGCGAGGCGGCCGCGCCGTAGAGGAGGCCGAGGCGCGGACCGCGGCGGACGCGGGCGACCGCATGCGGCATCAATCCCTCGTCCTCGCGGCCCTCGTCGACGCCGACGGGGACGAAATATTCCTGCCGCTCGCCGTTCGCGAGCTGCACCGCGACCCGCGGCAGCAGGAACCTGGCCTCACCCGAACCGTCCTTCAGGGCGGCGGTATCCGTCACCTGAACGGCCTTGATGCGCGAGCCCTTGGCGCCGAACCAGCGGCGGCTCGCCAGGAAGGGCGGCACTACCGTGCGCTCGAAGGCCGTGCGCTCGCGCCCCGCCATCAGGGTCTCGATGCCGCCGGTGAGCACGAGGGTGAACAGTTCCGGCGCCTCGGGCTGGGGTCCGACCGCGCCGGTATTCGCGGCGCTCAACGTGAACCAGTAGAAGCCGTAGGAGGGCAGCGTGAGCAGGTAGGGCAGCTCGCCGATCGGCGGGAACTCGGTGCCGCCCGTCAACTCGATCGGCACGGCGCTGCGCAGCTCGGAGAGGTCGAGCTGAACGGCCTGGGGCGCGCGCGAGAGGTTTGCCACGCACAGCACCCGCTCGCCCTCGAACTCGCGGATCCAGGCCAGCACCTTGCGGTTCGACGGGTAGAGGAACTGCATCGTGCCGCGGCCGAGCGCGACGCTGTTGTTGCGGATCGCGATCATGCGCCGCGTCCAGTTGAGCAGGCTTGTCTGCGCCTGAGTCTGCGCCTCGACGTTGATCGCGTCGAAGCCGTAGATCGGGTCCTGGATCGCAGGAAGGAACAGCTTCTGCGGGTTTGCCCGTGAGAACCCGCCGTTCCGGTCCGGCCCCCATTGCATCGGCGTGCGCACGCCGTCGCGGTCGCCGAGATAGATGTTGTCGCCCATGCCGATCTCGTCGCCGTAATAAAGCACGGGCGTGCCCGGCATCGACAGGACGAGGGACTTCATCAGCTCGATCTTGCGCCGGTCGTTCTCGAGCAGCGGCGCGAGGCGGCGGCGGATGCCGAGATTGATGCGGGCGCGGCGCTCGGCTGCGTAGAACGACCAGAGGTAGTCGCGCTCTTCCGCCGTGACCATCTCGAGCGTTAGCTCGTCGTGGTTGCGCAGGAAGATCGCCCACTGGCAGCCCTCCGGGATCTCCGGGGTCTGGCGCATGATGTCGGTGATCGGGTGCCGGTCCTCGCGGGCGATCGCCATGTACATGCGCGGCATCAGCGGGAAGTGGAATGCCATGTGGCACTCGTCACCGTCGCCGAAATACTGCGCCGTCTCTTCCGGCCATTGGTTGGCTTCGGCCAGCAGCATCCGGTCCGGATAGCTCGCGTCGAGCGCTGCGCGGATCTTCTTGATGACGGTGTGCGTCTCGGCGAGGTTCTCGCAATTCGTGCCGTCGCGCTCGATCAGGTAGGGGATCGCGTCGAGGCGAAGCCCGTCGACGCCCATGTCGAGCCAGTAGCGCATCACCTCGATGACGGCGTCCAGCACCTTCGGGTTGTCGAAGTTGAGGTCCGGCTGGTGCGAGTAGAAGCGGTGCCAGAAGTACTGCTTGGCGACCGGGTCCCAGGTCCAGTTCGAGGCTTCCGTGTCGAGGAAGATGATCCGCGTGTCGGCGTAGGGCTCGTCCGTGTCCGACCAGACGTAGAAGTCGCGCTCCGGCGAGCCGGGAGGCGCCTCGCGGGCACGCTGGAACCAGGGATGCTGGTCCGAGGTGTGGTTGATCACGAGCTCCGTGATGACGCGAAGGCCGCGCTCGTGCGCCGCCTCCACGAAGCGCCGGAACGCGTCCATGTCGCCGTAGGAGGCGTTGATGTCCCGGTAATCCGCGATGTCGTAGCCGTCGTCGCGCAGCGGCGAGGGATAGAACGGCATCAGCCAGATCGCGGTGACGCCGAGATCGCGCACGTAGTCGAGCTTCTGGGTGAGCCCCTCGAAGTCGCCGATCCCGTCATTGTTCGAGTCGAAGAACGACTTGACGTGGATCTGGTAGATGATGGCGTCACGGTACCACTGCGGATCGCTGCGATCGATCATCGCGTCGCTGCCTCATGAAACGGAACTTTGGATGTTCGCTGGCTGCCGCACGACGGGGTCGGTCGGTCCGTGAACGTTCGGTGGGGTTTCCACCCCATCATCTTGGCGACAGCGCGACGACGGGCGCCGCGCGGCTGCGATCTCGTGACACCGACGCCCTCATTCCGCAACCCGCCGCGGCAGGCTGAGTCGCCAGACGATGCAGGACCGCTCGGCGGGATCGAGGGCGATGCGGTGCGACTTGCCGTAGAGTTCGAACCGGTAGCCCTGCAGCAGGTCCTCCACCGCCACGGCCCCGTGATCGCCCTGCCCGAACAGCCAGAGCGGCACCTCATAGGTGCATTCCTGGCGGTTCTTCGGGTCGAGGTTGACCATCACGAAGATGCAATTGTCCCCTTCCGGCGACATCTTCGCGTAGGCGATGATCTGATCGTTGAAGGCGCCCGTGAAGACGACATTCCGGAAGTCCCAGAGGGCCGGGTTCTCGCGGCGGATGCGGTTGAGCTTGACGATGTGCTCGCGGATGTTTCCGGGCCGGTCGTAGTCCCAGGCTTTCAGCTCGTACTTCTCGGAGTTGAGGTATTCCTCCTTGCCCGGATAGGGCGCGGCCTCGCACAACTCGAAGCCGTTGTAGATGCCGTAGACGGAGGAGAGCGTTGCGGCCAGCGTCGCCCGCACGATGAAGCCCGGCCGGCCGCTGGTCTGGAGGTAGTAGGGGTTGATGTCCGGCGTGTTGGCGAAGAAGTTCGGCCGGTAATACTCGCCCATCTCGCCCGCGAGCTCGAGGGCGTAGTCGGTCAGCTCCTGCTTCGTGTTGCGCCACGTGAAGTATGTGTAACTCTGCTGGTAGCCGGCCTTGGCGAGCTTCTTCATCATCTTCGGCCGGGTGAAGGCCTCGGCCAGAAAGATCACGTCGGGATAGCGCCCGTTCACCTCGCCGATCATCCATTCCCAGAACGGGATCGGCTTGGTGTGCGGGTTGTCGACGCGGAAGATGCGCACGCCCCGCTCGGCCCAGCCCATCACGATGTCGCGAAGCTCGATCCAGAGGGAGGGCAGCGCGCCGCCGTAGAAATGGACGTTCGAGATGTCCTCGTACTTCTTCGGCGGGTTCTCGGCGAACTTGAGCGTCCCGTCCGGGCGCCACTCGAACCATTCCGGGTGGTCCTTGATCCAGGGATGGTCGGGCGAGCACTGGATCGCGAAATCGAGGGCGATTTCCATGCCGTAAGCGTGGCTGGCCGCCACGAGGCGCTCGAAATCGGCGAAGGTACCGAGATCGGGGTGCACGGCCTCGTGGCCGCCCTCCTCCGAGCCCACCGCGTAGACGGAGCCGACATCGCCCGGCTCTGCCTTGAGCGTGTTGTTCTTGCCCTTGCGGTTGGTGCGACCGACCGGGTGGATCGGCGTGAAATAGAGCACGTCGAAGCCGAGCTCGCGGATCTCCGGCAGACGCCGGATCACGTCGTCGAACGTGCCGTGGCGGTTCGGATCGCCCGATTGCGAGCGGGGGAAGATCTCGTACCAGGCCGAGAAGCGGGCCGCGAGCCGATCCGCGATGACCGGAATCGTCACGGGATAGCGCGAGGCGTTGACCCGTTCGGCATTGCGGCGGATGAGCTTCGTGGTCTCGGGCTCCAGGATCAGCCGGAGTTGCGCGGCCGAGCCCGTCTCCTCGGCGCCGAGCGCCGAGACAACGGCGGCGAGGCGCTCCCGGTCGCGGCCCGTGGCGAGGCTCGCGGCGGCCTCGACGATGGCGATGCCCTCGATCGTCTCCAGCGTCACGTCGATGCCGGCATCCCGCTTCTTCAGCGTGTCGCGGACCCAGGACGAGAAGCCGTCCCGCCACGCCTCGATGGTGAATTCGTAGCGGCCGTTCTGCTCCAGGGGGAAATGGCCGCCCCAGCGGTCGTTGTCGATGAACACCATCGGGTCGCGGCGCCACGCGCTCTCGCCGACGGGGCGCGAGAGGATCGCGGCGTTGATGATCTCGTGCCCGTCGGAGAAGATGTCCGCCTCGACCTGCAGGCTCTCGCCGACGATCCGCTTCACGGGGGAGCGGCCGCCGTCGATCTCGGGGCTCACGGCCTCGATCACGACACGGCCTTCGCCCCGCGGGGTGCCGCGGCTCGGCAATTCTGCGACGACGGCCCGGTCGGCGGCGAGGATGCGGAACTCGCCCGGCACGAGGTCGATGGCGGAGCCCGGATGGAAGGCGATCGGTTCGGCCTGCGGCGTCCGGTCGACGAAGGTGCCGAGCTGACCGCCGGTTCGGGCGATCAGCGCGCCGGCATCGACCGGGACCGGGCGCGAGCCGGGGTTGAACAGGACGAGGATCGCGTGGCGCGCCGAGGCCGGATGCCCCGTGTCGAAGCGCGCCAGGGCCAGGAACCCCGCATCCGGCGCCGAGATCCGGGCCTGGGCGCCCTCGACATTGGCGGCGGGCAGCTCCGCCCGCAGGGCATTGATCGCGGCGATTCCGGCTGAGATGTCGAGGCCGCTCTCGGTCTCGCGGTCGCTCGGGTTCGTGTCGACCACGTGCAGCGCCCGCCGGTAGCCCCACTCGTACCCGATCGGCATCAGCACGCCGGCGGAGAAGAAGGCGGCCAGCGCATAGCGGTTGAGGAGGCCCTTCGCGACGGCGTCCGGCTCACCCGGCAGCTCGGCGGCGAGCCGGGCCATGTCGTGGTTCTCGGGGAAGGCGATCGAGGGCGCGATGGTGCGCAGCCGCTCGTACTGCTCGAGAGCCCAGGGCGCCCGCAGGTCCCACCACGCGAAGGAGTTGAACAGGTAGTCGAAGCCCGCGCCCGCCGTCGCCCTCGCCTCCTCGAAGGTGCATCCGAGCGTCTCGGCCGCGAACAGGCAGGCGCGGTCGCGCGCCTTCGCCCCGCCGATCAGCCCGCGCCAGACGTCGGGCGGCACCTTGTAGGCGGCGTCGCAGCGGAAGCCCGCGACCCCGAGCCCCTGCAGGCGCGCGACGTATTCGTCCCAGATCCGGGTCAACTCGCGGCGTGCCTGCTCGGAATGATAGTCGAGCTCGGCGAGATCCCCCCAGATGGTGCGCTTCGTCGGGTCGTCGGGATCGACCGCGTAGGGACTGGCGGGCTGGCCGGTCTCGTCCTTCACGAAGAGGTCCGGCCGCTCGCGGGCGAGGCGCCCGTCATTGGCCGTGTGGTTGACGACGAGGTCTGTCATCACCCGCAGGCCCTCCGCGCGGGCGGCCGCGCAGAAGCGGCGGATCTGCTCGTCGTCGGGCGTCCCGTCGAGGTCGCGCAGGCGCTCGTCGAGGGCGTCCGTATCGGCCACCGCGTAGAGGCTGCGCGAGCCGCCGGTCTGATGGAACGGATTGAGGTAGATCCAGTCGAAGCCGAGACGGGCGATCCGCGGCAACTCGCGGGTCCAATCCGAGACCCGGCCCACGAGGAGCGGGAACAGGTTGTAGATCCGCGGGCCCTCCGCGCGCGGCGCGAGGCCCGCCGGCAGCGCGACGGCCTTCGCGCCGGTCGCCTTGTGGGTCCCCGTGGCTGTGGTCGGTGCGTTCATGCTGCCCTCGGCGTGTCTCTCATGATGTCGTTCGGCGCGAGCCGGCCTGCTTCGCCCTAACCCACGCGCCGCAGGACGGCGCAGGGGAGGTGCGCGAACAGGCGCCCCAGATCGAGCCGGCCGCCCGCGTGACGCTCGCCCGTCAGCAGATCCTGCCACGCCCCCGGCGCGTCGAGCCCCGTGCCGGCGAGCGTCTCGCCGGCCCATGGCCCCTCCCCGATCAGCTTCGAGACGAGGCGTGGGACCGCGACGAGCAGTTCGCCGGCTTCAGCGGTGCCATCGGAACGTGTGAAGGCGATGACATGATCCGCGTGCGCGCCGCTCGCGGCGAGGGGCTCGTAGCCGGCCTCGGCGTAGAAGCCCGCGCGCTCCGCCCTGTCGCGCAGGAGGGCGGCCAGCACGGCCTGCTTCACCTGCCCGTCCTGCCAGTTCGGCAGCAGGTCGGCCGCCGCCCGGCCCGTCTCGAGAGCCACTGCGCGAGCCTTGTAATCCACTGGACGGCGGTTGTCGGGATCGACGAAGGAGAAGTCCCAGAACTCCGTGCCCTGGTAGGTGTCGGGCAGGCCGGGCAGCGTCGCTTTCAGAACCGTGCGCCCGAGGCTCGCGATCATGCCGAGATGGGCGAGGCGCCGTGCGAAGGGGCGGAGCTTCGTGAGGAAGGCCGAGCCCGGTGCGACGATCGCCTCGAACAGGGCGCGCACCGCGCCTTCATACGCCTCGTCGACGTTGACCCAGCTCGACCGGCGCTTGCCCTCGCGCATCGCCTTCTCGGAATAGGCGGTGAGCCGCGCCCGGAAATCCTCGATGGCCTCTGCGTCGTCGCCCTCCAGGAGTTCGAGGGGCCACGCACCGAGGATCGCCTGCAGGAACATCCACTGGTCGTTCGGGTCGGGTGCCGGCTCGTCGTCGAGGCTGCCGAGATGGGGGCCTGCGGCCTCCCGCCAGATGTCCCAGGCGCGGGCCCACTCCTCCGGCAGCTCCGAGAGGGCGAGGAGACGCGTGCGGGCATCCTCGCCGCGCTTGGTGTCGTGGGTCGCCGTGGTGATCATGGCGTTCGGCCAGTCGCGGGCGCGGGCCGCCTGGAGCGCGTGGAAATGCTCCGCGTCGATGCCGTACTCGCCCGGATCGCCGCCGACCTCGTTCAGCCCCAGCAGCATGGCGTAGCGGTAGAAGAGCGTGTCCTCCAGGCTCTTGGCCATCACCGGCCCGGTGAGCTGCTGGAAGCGGCGGCGGAAGCGCAGCACGACGCGCGGGTCCGGCCGGCCCGGCCCCGACGTGTCGACGCGCCCGAGGAGGGCATTGGCGGCGAAATCGTGCACCGAGCGGTCGGGCAGCGCGCTCCAGCGCTTGGCCTTGGCGACCGCCCCCTCGATCAGGCGCACGTCCTCGGATTCCACCTCGCTCTCGTCGAGATCGGGCGGCAGGTAGCTGCGGTAGGTGGGAAAGCGCGCGATGATCTCGATGAGCGCACGGCGGATCGCGTTGAGGGAGAAGTCGCGGGTGCGCCGGTCGGAATCGGCGATCTCCTTGAGATCGGCGGTCAGCACCTCGAGTTCGCTCGCGAAGCTGATCTCCAGGATTTCGGACTTGGCGGCGCGAAGCTGGAAGCCGTAGGGCTCATCGAAGCCCGTCGCCCACTCGTAGAGGCGCTTGATCCTCGCGCGCTTCTCCTTGTCGACCAGGATACCGTCGAGCTGGTTCAGCACGTCGTAGCCGGTGGTCCCTGCGACCGGCCAGGGCCGCAGCCGCTCGCCGGGCTCCAAGATCTTCTCCACCACCACGTAGAAGCCGGGGCCGACCGCCGCCTGAAGCGCCCTCGCGTAGCCGAGCGGATCGGCGAGCCCGTCGATGTGGTCGATGCGCAATCCGTCGATGCGGCCCTCGCGGACGTGCCGGAAGATCGTCTCGTGGGAGCGGTGGAAGATGTCGGACTTCTCGACGCGAAGCCCTGCGAGCGAGTTCACGTCGAAGAAGCGCCGGTAGTTGATGTCGCTGGACGCCACCCGCCAATGCGCGAGGCGGTAGGCTTGGCTCTCCAGAAGCCGGTGCAGCGGCCCGAAGCTCTCTGGATGGCCCTTGAAGCCATTGAGGAGCTTGAGGGTGCGCGTCACCGCGTCGCCGATGGCGGGCGTGCCCCGGACCAGCTTCGCGAGCCGCTGCTTGAGCCCCTCCGCCTCCTCCGGGAAGGCGAGGCGGCGCTCGCGCGTGGTCTCCTCGCCCATGCGGCGCAGCCGCTCGGAGATGGTGAGCAGCTCGGCCGAGGCGTCGTCGCCGACCTCGCCGAGCGCCGCGAGAACCCGGTTGAGGATCGTCGGATAGTTGAGCGGGCGGATCGGGAACTGGTGCTCGTAGTGCCAGACGCTGAAGGCGCCGGCAGCCGCGTCGAATTTCAGCTCCAGCGTCCCCTTCTCCAGGGCCTCGCCGTAGCGATCGCCGAGGAAGGGTATGACGAGGTTGCGGTTCGCCCCCTGTCGCTCCCAGTCGATGTCGAAGGCGTGTGCGAAGGGCGAGAGCGGCCCCCATTCGAGCACCGAGAGCCACCACGGATTGTCCGCGCCACCGACGCCCATATGGTTCGGCACGATATCGACGAGGAGCCTCAACCCGTTGGCACGCAGCGCATCGGACAGGCGCACGAAGCCCGCCTCCCCGCCGAGTTCCGGGTTGATCGCGCCGTGATCGACGATGTCGTAGCCGTGGGTCGAGCCGGGCCGCGCCTTCTGCAGCGGCGAGGCGTAGACGTGGCTGATGCCGAGCCGCGCCAGATAGGGCACGATGGCTTCCGCGTCCGCGAAGGTGAAGTCCTTGTGGAATTGCAGGCGATAGGTTGCCCGCGGCGGCTCGGAGGCGAGGCGTGCCGCGCCCGAGCGGGGTCCGCGATCCTCCGCCGAGAGAGAGGCGGCGAGCTTGGCCAGCGGACCGCCGGGCGCCGCGATGGAGTCGAGGTTGCGGTCGAGCTTGCGCCGCCAGTTCGGGTAGCCCTCGGTCGAGCCCGGCACGTTGGCCTGGCTCAGTTCCGAGACCACGTCCTCGTACTGCACGGCCGTCAGCATGGCGGGCGCGCGGGCGAGATAGCGCGCGGCGGCCTCGAAGGGCGCGGCTTCCGGCGGGTCGTAGGAGGCGAGGAGCTGCTCCCCGGCCAGCGCCTCGGTGAGGCGGGCGCGCTCGCTCACGCGCTCCGCGCGCTCGGCATCCGCCCGATCGGAATCGTAGAGGCCGAGGGACTGGCGGGTGTCCGTGTCGACGCCCCGCCACCAGCCGACGAAGGTCGGCAGATCGTGCGTCGTGATGGCCGTGAGCGCGTCGCGGGGATAGGCGTCCGGTGCCTTGAACCGGCCCTCGTGCTCGCGCTCGAAGGCGAGGATGCGGTAGCTCAGGACGCCCGCCTGCATCAGCGCGTCCGAGAAGCCCTCCGGCGCCGTGCCGAGGTCCTCGGCGATGACGAGGCACTTGTTGCGGTGGCTCTCGAGCCGCAGGACCGCGAGCATGGGCTCGAAGGGCATGGCGACGTAGGCGCCCTCGCGCGCGCTCCCCGTCAGCGGGATCAGGTAGAGCCGGGCGAGCTGGAAGGCGTGGTCGATCCGGATCGCTCCGGCGTGGCGCATGTTGGCCCGCACCAGCGCGCGGAAGGCCGCGAGCCCGTCGCGCTCCATTTCCAGGGGATCGAAGGCCGGCAGGCCCCAATCCTGGCCCTTCGGCGCCAAAAGGTCCGGCGGCGCTCCGATCGAGACGCGGTTGGCGAAGCGCTCGGGATGCGACCAGACCTCCGACCCGCCGCGATCGGCGCCGACGGCGAGATCCCGATAGAGGCCGATCCGCATGCCGGCCTTGAGGGCTGCCGCGGACGCCTCCTCCAGCTGCCGGTCGGCGAGATATTGCAGCCAGGCATGGTAGGCCACCTCGTCGGCCTGCGAATCGGCGAAGCTGCGCACGGCTTCGGTCTCAGCGCGGCGATACTCCTCCGGCCAATCCCCGAGCCAGTGGGCGCCCTGCCCCCGGAAATGCTCGGAGAGGGCCTCGAAGACGGCGTGCGAGCGCAGATCCTCGCCGCCCTCCTCCCGGAAGGCGTTGAAGCCGGGGTCCGTCCCGGCGCGAGCGGGCGAATCGGCCCAGAGGGTGCGCAGAACCGGCGAGAGCACCTCCCAGACCCCGGCATGGTCCACGAGGGCGGCGTCGCGAAGGGCCTCGACGCGCTTGCCCTGCTCCGCGAGGAGAGCCTCGGCGCGTGAGCCCTTGAAGCCCGGCAGCGCGCCGGGCTCGATGAAGAGCGTCTCCAGGAACAGGCGGGAGGAGGGCGAATAGGGCGAGATCTTGGTCCGGTCGCTCTCGAACAGAGCGTGGACCGGGCTCAGCCCCAGGAAGGAGGCGCCCCGCAGGCCGGCATCGTTGGCGGCCCGGCCGGCGTCGGCGTAGGTGCCGATGCCGAGATTGCCCGGCGAGCGCAGGCCGTAGAGCTGCGCGGCGAGGCCCCAGTCGCGGGCGCCCTCATCGGCATAGGCCCGCGGGCGCCAGCAGCGCTGGGGTGCCGCGATGACCCAGGAATCGGCGCTCCGCTCGCCGAGCGTCACGGAGAGGTGGTGGTAGCCCGGCGTCAGGGGCGGCAGCTCCAGTGTGGGATCCGACCCACCGAGCGTGACGCGACCCTCGCGCGCCTGTCCGCGCTCGTCGACGAGGCGCCAGACGAGAATCCCGTCGACGAGCGTCCCCTCTCCCGCCTGTACCGGCACCCGATGGCTGCGGCGCGCCTCGACGGGCAGGAGCGGCGGGATCAGGCCGCGGCGCAGGGCTTCGACCCGGCGAAGGCTGCCGGCAATCTCCGCGTCGTCGCCGACGGCGAAGCCGAGGGCATCGAGCAGGCCGGCCCGCGCGTCGAGCGATGTCTCGACCCGCTGCCCGAAAGCGTCGGTGTAGCCCGCCGCGACGCCGACGAGGTCTGCGAGCCGTTCGAGGTTGCCGGTCAAAGTATCAGGTCCATCTCGCGCATCGGAAAATCGGAAGTGCAGGCGTCCGCGCCGTCACCCTCTCCCGAACCGGAGACGATGACACGCCGCGTCCCGTCGGGAGCGGCGAAGACGCTCCCGTCCCTCACGCCTCGCTCCCTCTCAGGAAGATCCCGGTCCAGCCGGGCAGATGCCCGCTCTCGTCCGGGGCGTTCGTCCAGAACACGCGCCCGCCCGCCAAATCGGCCGCGAAGGGCTCCGAGCCGACATTGGCGACGAAGCGGTAGCTGCCGCCCGTGAAGCGCCAAGTGCAATCCACCACGTCTTGCCGCGGAAGCGTGGCGGTCGCGCCGAGGTATCGGGTCTTCGTCAGCGGCACCACGACCTCGCTGCGCAGGGCGAGCAGGCGCGTCGTATCGGCCAGAACCTCGCGGTGCGGCGAGCGCTCGCGCTCGGACCAATCCAGCTTCGAATCCGTGAAGGTCTTCGCCTCGGTCGGGTCCGGGATCACGGAGGTATCGTCGGCGAATGCCGCGAAGCTCTTGAACTCGCGCCGCCTGCCCTCGCGAACCGCCCTGTTCAGGTCCTCGTCCGGTGCGAAATCGACGAAGAACAGGAACGGCGTCGAGGCCGACCATTCCTCCCCCATCCAGAGCATCGGGATCTGCGGCGCGAGCAGGAGGCCCGCTCTGGCGAGCGCGAGACGGTCCGGGGCGGCAAGCTCGCTCAGGCGCTCGCCGAGAGCCCGGTTGCCGACCTGATCGTGGTTCTGCAGGAAGGTCACGAAGGCCGAGGGAGGCAGGTGGCCGGATGGCTCGCCCCGCGGGTGGTTGTCGAGCGTCTTGAAGGGTTCGCCCTGGAAGGCGAAGCCCTCCGAAAGGCATCGGGCGAGGTGCTCCACCGGGCGGTCGCTGAAGCTTTCGTAATAGCCCGCATCCTCGCCCGTCAGCAGCACGTGCCAGCAATGGTGGAGGTCGTCCGCCCATTGCGCGCTGTGCTGGCGGGGCGTGCCGCTGTCGTCGCGCTCCAGCCAGCGCGCCTGGTTCGCCTCGTTCTCGAGAACGAGATGGATATGCCGGTTCGGCAGCCGCTCCCGCACGGTCTCGCCGAGCTCGGCCAGAAAGTGGCGCTCGGAATCGTCGAGGATCGCGTGCACCGCATCGAAGCGCAGCCCGTCGAAATGGTACTCCTCCAGCCAGTAGAGGGCGTTCTGGAGGAAGTACTGGCGGACCACGTGGCCGCTCTCGGCGCCGTCGAAATTGATGCCCGCGCCCCAGGGAGTCTGGTGGCGCTCGGTGAAGAAGGTCTTGGCGTAGGCGTGGAGATAGTTCCCGGCCGGGCCGAAGTGATTGTAGACCGCGTCGAGGAAGACCATCAGGCCGAGGGCGTGCGCCCGGTCGATCAGCCGCTTCAGGTCCTCCGGCCGGCCGTAGGCGGCGTCGGGCGCATAAGGCAGCACCCCGTCGTAGCCCCAGTTGCGGCTGCCCTTGAAGTCGGCGATCGGCAGGAGCTCGATCGCGGTGACGCCGAGATCGCGCAACTCCTCCAGGCGCTTCTCGAGGCCCGCATAGGTGCCCTCCGGCGTCGCGGTGCCGACGTGGACCTCGTAGATCACGGCTTCCTCGAAGGGGCGGCCGGTCCAGGCGCCGTCGCTCCAGGCGAAGGCAGCCGGATCGATCACCTCGCTGAGGCCGGAGACGTCGTCGGGTTGGAAGCGCGAGGCGGGATCCGGCACCACGAGATTGCCATCGACGCGGAAGCCGTAGCGGGCGCCGGCCCGGGCGTCACGCAGCGTCGCCTCGCGCCAGCCCTCCCCCACGTCCGGGAACGCGTGATCGGACCCGTCGGCGACGAGGACGACGTCCTGCGCCGTGGGCGCCCAGAGACGGAAGCGCACGCCGTCCGGGACGATCTCGCTGCCAAAGGCCATCGTGTGGGCGCGCCGCATCAGGCCACCATCCTCGTCTCTCGCAATTGAAGCTGGCGTGTCGGGCTCCGCCTTCCTGAGAAGCTTGCCCCGAGCGGTCTGGTTCCCCGCACCGCAACTAAGGCGTCCGCAACGGTCGGCAACCGTGGCCCGGAATGGTCCAGGCTCAAAATTCAGGCGCCGCCAGTCCCTGCGCCGTTCGGCGCTGCGAGGACGAGGATCGTGCGCGCGGGCAGATCGACGAGGGCTGCCTCCCGGTAGGCAGGATGAGCCTTCGACACGGCGCCGGTCGGCGAAGCCGTGTCGAAGATCGGCCTCCACGGACCGCCGATCGCCGCGCTGAGCTGGAACGCGCAGCCCTCCTCGGCGCCGTTGACGAGGATGAGCAGACGGTCGCCGTGCTCGTGGTCGTTGCCGATCTGCATGCCGAAAGCCTGACGATCCGCGTCGGCCCAATCCTCGGGCTCCATCTCCGAGCCGGTCGGAGCGAGCCAGTGCACGTCACGCAGGGCTTCGTCCGGATCGAGGCGGGCTCCGTCGAGAAAGCTGCGGCGGCGCAGGCCCGGCTGCTCGCGGCGCAGCCGCGTCAGGTTCGCCACGAAGAGGCCGAGATCGGGATCCGGATCCTGCGCCCAGTCCATCCAGCTCGTTGAATTGTCCTGGCAGTAGGCGTTGTTGTTGCCGCCCTGCGTGCGGCCGCGCTCATCGCCCATCAGCAGCATCGGCACGCCCTGCGCGAGGAAGATCGTCGCCAGCATGTTGCGCACCTGCCGGGCGCGGAGGCCCAGGATCTCGGGGTCCTCCGTGGCACCCTCGACGCCGTAATTGCGCGAGACGTTGTGGCCGTGGCCGTCGCGGTTCTCCTCGCCGTTCGCGGCGTTGTGCTTCTCCTCGTAGGCGACGACGTCGGCGAGCGTATAGCCGTCGTGGCTCGCTGCGAAATTGATGCTCGCCAGCGGCGAGCGACCGGAGGGTGCGAAGATCTCCCGCGAGCCCGCGAGCCCCTGCGTGAGTTTCGGCAACTCGCCGCGATCACCCCGCCAGAAGCCGCGCACACTGTCGCGGAACTGGTCGTTCCACTCGCTCCAGCCGCGGGGATAGCCACCGAGCTGGTAGCCGCCCATGCCGATGTCCCAGGGCTCGGCGATGAGCTTCACGCGGGCCAGAACCGGGTCCTGCGCCACCGCCTGGAAGAAGGCGGCGCGGGGGGAGAAGTCGTGCGGCGCGCGGCCGAGCGACGAGGCGAGGTCGAAGCGGAAGCCCGCGACGCCGTAGGCCGTGACCCAGTGGCGGAGCGAATCGAGCACGAGCTGCAGCACGCGCGGGTGCGCCACGTCGAAGGTGTTGCCGCAGCCCGTGCAGTCGATCTCCCGGCGCGGATCCTCCGGGTTCAGCTTGTAGTAGCTCGCGTTGTCGATGCCGCGGAAGGAGAGCGTGGGCCCCGTGTGGTCGGCCTCCGCCGTGTGGTTGTAGACCACGTCGAGGATGGTCTCGATACCGGCCGCGTTCAGCTCCCGGATCGCGGCCTTGAGGCCGGGAATGCCGGCCTCGCCGAGGTAGCGCGGATCGGGCGCGAAATAGTTGAGCGGCGAATAGCCCCAGAAGTTGACGAGACCGCGCTCGACGAGGAAGCGGTCGTCGGCGAAGGCCTGGATCGGCAGGAGCTCCAGCGCGGTGACGCCGAGCTTCCACAGATGCTCGATGATGGCGGGGTGCGCGAGCGCGGCGTAGGTGCCGCGCTCGGCCTCGGGCACGTCCGGATGCATCTCCGTCAGCGCCTTGACGTGCGCCTCGTAGATCACCGTCTCCGAGAGCGGCCGGCGCAGGGGCTGGAGGGCGAGGTCGGACACCTCGGGCGCGGTGACGACCCCCTTGGGCATGTGGAGCGCGCTGTCGCGACGGTCGATCTGGTCGGGCCGCTGCAGGCCGCGGCGGTGGCCGTAGAGCGAATCGTGCCAGTGAATGCGGCCCGAAATCTCCCGCGCATATGGGTCGAGGACGAGCTTGGCCGCGTTGAACCGGTGCCCGGCTGCCGGGTCCCAGGGCCCGTGGACGCGGTATCCGTAGAGCTGCCCCGGCAGCACGCCGCGCAGATATCCGTGCCAGACATCGTCCGTGCGGCAGGGCAGCCGGATCGTGCGGGTCTCGTGCCGCTCGTGCGGCTCGAACAGGCAGAGATCGACCGCGGTGGCGTGCTCGGAGAACAGCGCGAAGTTGACGCCGCGGCCATCGAAATGCGCTCCGAGGGGAGCGGGCACGCCGTCGTCGAGGCCGATCATCGGGGCGCGCTCAGAAGCCAGGCGGCGGCGTGCGCCGGACTATTCCGCCGCCGCAGCGGCCGTCGGCGGCTCGCGCTCGACGGTGCGGAAATTCTCGAGTTCCGAGAGGAAGTTGCGCGCCCACCAATCCACGTCCTCGCGCGTCATCCGCTCGGCCATCGGCCTCCAGCGCTCCAGCCGCTCGCCCCGCGGCATGTAGAGTGCGGTGCGGATCGCCTCCGCGACCTCGAAATGGTCGTACGGGTTGACGAGGATCGCCTCTGGCAATTGGCGTGCCGCGCCCGCGAACTTCGAGAGGACGAGCACGCCCGGATCCTCTTCGCTCTGGGCGACGACGTATTCCTTGGCGACGAGGTTCATGCCATCGCGCATCGGTGTCACGAGGCCGACCCGGGCCGCCCGGTAGAGACCGGCGAGCACGGTGCGGGGATAGGCCTTGGTGACGTACTGGATCGGCGTCCAGGCGGGCTCGCCCAGCGAGCCGTTGATCTCGCCCACCGTCTCGTTCACCTCCCGCGAGAGCTGCTCGTATTCCGGCACCTCGCTGCGGGATTTCGGGGTGATCTGGATGTAGACGACGTTGCCGCGCTGGTCCGGGTTCGAGGCGAAGAAGCGGTTCACCGCCTCCATGCGCTCGGGCACACCCTTCGAGTAGTCGAGACGGTCGACGCCGATCAGCAGCTTGCGGGTGCGCAGCCCCGCGATCGTGTCCCGCACGACCTTGTTGGAGCCGGCCCGCTCGGCCGCCTCCCTGAATCCCGCGACGTCGATGCCGATGGGGAAGGAGCGGATGCGCGTGCGGCGCCCGTCCACCATCAGGGAGCCGCCGCCGAGGGGGATCGCCCGCAGCGTGTCGCAGAGGTTGCGGTGCAGGTTCTGCACGTCCGGGTCGGTCTGCAGGCCGATCAGGTCGTAATCGGCGATGGCGCGCAGGAGGTCGCCGCTCGCGGGCAGTGAGTTGAATACATCGGCGGCGGGCCACGGGATGTGGTGGAAGTAGCCGATCGGGTTGGCGATGCCGAGGCCGCGCAGCTCGGATGCGAGCGGCAGCAGGTGGTAATCGTGCACCCAGATGATGTCGTCGGGCTCGATCAGCTTGGCGAGCTGGCGGGCGAAGATGCGGTTGACCCGGCAATAGCCCGCGTAATCCGAGCGCGAGAAGGCGCCGAGCCCGAGCCGGTAATGCATGATCGGCCACAGCGCCCGGTTGGCGAAGCCGGCGTAGTATTCCCGGTGATCCTGCGGTGAGAGGTCGACGACGGCGTACTGGACGCGGCCCCGGTCGATCAGCGTCGGCTCCTCGGAGGGATCGTCGGCGATGTTGCCGCTCCAGCCGAACCAGAGACCTTCGTAGGCGGTGAACGCTTCCTTCACGGCGACGGCGAGGCCGCCGGCTGCGACCGCCTTGCCGCCCTCTTCGGGGACTGCAACGCGGTTGGATACGATGACAAGGCGTGCCACGAAGCCGGCTCCGGTCCTCAGAACGCGGGCGCGAGGGTGCCCGCGCCCGGCCATAACGTTTCCTCGGGTGAACGCGCGGAAGCCAAGCGCGATCCGTTGGCACTAGCCAAGCGCGATCGGCCCCTTCGGGTCAAGATGCAGTTTTCGCAGGTGCACGAAGAAAGCCGCGGGTCGTCCCGCATCGCCGTCCTCGGATCGCGGCCTCTCTCATGTCCCGTCAAGCCCCGGAATCCAGCCGTGCCGCCAAGCCCGACAATCCTGCCCCGCCCTGCCTGAACGAAGGCTGAGCCGCCATGGCGCAACGGCACGGAGGCCGGCACCGCGGCTGCGACGGCGGCAGGGGGTGCGGCGGAACCGGGGGCGACCGGGGCGGTTACTCAGCCGACACGCCCCTCCGCCCTGCAGTGCTAGGAGTAAGCCCATGGCCGCCAACGCGTCTCCCAATCCATCCGACGGGCCGGCGGGCACGGGCGATCCGGCCGATTGGCGCACCCTGAAGGACGATGTCGAGGACATCCGCGACACCGCGGTCGAGCGCGGCCGCGGCCTCATGGACGCCGCCCGCGCCCAGGCGCAGGAGTACGTCGAGCGCCGCAAGTCCGATGCCGCGCAATCCGTCAACGATCTTGCCCGGACGATCCGGGATTCGAGCAAGACCTTCGACGACCGACCGAACATCAAGGCGTTCTTCGATGGCGCGGCGGAGGGGCTGGAGCAGCTCGGCGGCTCGATCGATGCCCGCAGCTTCTCGGATTTCTACGAGGATGCCGAGGCCTTCGCGCGCCGCGCGCCGGTCGCCGTCGCTGTGGGCACGTTCGTGGCTGGCTTCATCGCGGCCCGGTTCATCAAGTCGTCGAGCCTGCCGGCGGAAAATCGCTTCGGCCGCGATCGGTACGACGGCCGCACCTCCTGAGGGATCGCGAGATGTCGAATGGATCCCATCCGAACGGCGCGCCGACGAGCATCCAGAGCCTCGTCGGCGATGCCCTGCGCGAGACGAACGAGCTCGCGCGCAAGGAGATCGCCCTGTTCCGCGCCGAGATGGCGAGCAACGTGCGCTCCCTCTTCATCGGCCTGGCCTGCCTCGTGGGTGCAGCGGTCTTCGCGGTCGTGGCGCTGCTCGTGCTGATCGACGCGTTCGTCAAATGGCTCGCGACGATCGTCGGCTCGGAATGGCTCTCGGCGCTGATCGTCGGCGGCGTCCTCCTCATCGTCGCGGTGGGTCTGGCGCTCTGGGGCCGGAGCGCGATGTCGCTCTCCACCCTCGCGCCGACCCGCACCACGCGCCAAGTCCGCCAGGATGCCCGCGCCCTGTCTGAGAGGGTTTCCGGATGAGTTCGATGAACGAGCTGGAGCGCGAGATCGAGGAGAGCCGCGCGCGCCTCGACAGCACGATCGACCGCATCCAGAACCGCCTGTCCCCGGCAAGCCTCGTCGACGAGATGCTGGGCAGTGCCCGCCGGACGCCGCTCAACGGCGCCTACGACGGCGCCCTCGAGGCTGTGCGCCGCAATCCCGTGCCGGTGATGCTGATCGCGGCCGGTCTCGGATGGCTCCTCTACCGCATGCAGGACGATGCGGCGCGGGCCGGGCGCCTGCGCCGGGCGCGCCGCTCGGCCGACCGCGTTCCCGTTCTGAATACCGGCGCGGCACGCGTCTACGACCCCGACCTGCCACCCGGCCGGCCGGCCCGCGAACTCGCCGAGGAAACACAGATCTGACGGCGCCTTCGCGCGTCTTGAGCGCGACGCGGCACCGGACACGAGACGAGAGGAGTATCGCCATGAGTGAATCGGGCAATCCCCAGAAGGACGGCCGCAGCCTGCCCGACGACATCGCCGCGGCGGCGGGCATGCCGAGCGGCCCCGGCGCCGCGCGGAGCCAGCACGCCGGCGGAGGCGCCGGCGGGACCACGGGCGGCAACCTCGACCCGCACGCGCAGGCCCAGGATTTCAGCCTGCGCCCCGACTCGACCGGCGCCCACGATCCGCTCGGGGCCGCGCGCACCGATCCCCATGCCAAGCCGCAGGACTTTTCCTTCCGCCCCGATGCCGGGGGGAGCCGCGATCCGGGCGGCCATGCAGGCCTGACCGGTCAGGAGACGCGCTCCGCCGCGGGCGACGCGGCGGGCCGCGCGCAAGGCGCCGCGTCCCAGGCCGCCGGTCAAGCCTCCGACCTCGCGGGACAGGCGCGCGACCGCGCATCGGACTTCGCGAGCGGGGCCGGCGACCGGCTGCGCGGCGCGGCGGACGACGTCCGCGAGCGTGCCTCCGAAGCCTACGACGACGCCCGGACCTGGATCTCCGACATGCAGAGGGACCAGCGCCGCCGCGTCGAGGATCTCGCGGCCCGCGGCCAGGACCGGCTGCGCCAGCACCGCTCCAGCGCGGAGCTCTTCGTGCAGGAGAACCCGCTCCTCGTCGGCGTGGTCGGCTTGGCGGCAGGTCTGCTCCTCGGAGCCCTGCTGCCGCGTACCCGGAGCGAAGACCGCAATCTCGGACCCTACGCGGACGAGTTGCGTGGGCAGGGCCTGCGCTACGCCCGGGATTTCGCCGACCGAGGCCGCGAATTCGTCGAGAACGCCCTCGATCCGGACAATCTCAACGCGACTGCTCAGCGCGCCGGAGTCCAGCCGGGTTCGGATTACCAGGGCGAGGAGCGGGCGGCGCACCGGCTCTGAGAACACATGCCGGGGCAGGATCCTGTCCCCGGAACACCGTGAGCGGCGCGGATCGTGCTAGGATCCGCGCCGCTGACGCCGGCCAATGCCTCGATGCCCTTGACCGAACCCAGCTTCCGCGTCCTCGCCTGCGGCGACACGGCGCTCACGGTCGAGTTCGGAGAGGCGATCGACCCCGCCCTGAATGCGGCCGTGCTCGCGCTGGAGGCCCGGATCCTCGCGGCCCGCCCAGCCGGCCTCGTCGAGACGGTGCCGACCTACCGATCGCTCACGCTCCACATCGATCCCCTCGAGACCAATCCGGCCGCCGTCGAGGAGGCGGTGCGGGAACTCGCGCGCGGTGCCCTCCCCGTCCCGGCGCGGCGACGACTCTGGCGCGTGCCGGTCGTCTACGGCGGCGAGCACGGGATCGACCTCGACGGGGTCGCCGAGCATCACGGCATGCCGGCCCGGGAGGTCGTGGAGCGACATGCCGCCCCTGAATATCGGGTCGTGATGCTCGGGTTCCTGCCGGGCTATGCCTATCTCGCGGGCCTCGATCCTAGGCTCGCCCTGTCCCGCCGCCCGAACCCGCGGCCGGTGACACCCGCCGGCTCGATCTCGATCGGCGGCGCACAGGCGCTCGTCGCCAGCATCGCGGCGCCGAGCGGCTGGCATCTCCTCGGGCGGACCCCGGTACGCAGCTTCGCGCCGGGACGGGAGCCCGTCTTCCTGTTCGAGCCCGGCGACGCGATCCGCTTCATGCCGACCGATCCCTGCCGGTGGGACGCCCTCGACCGGGCCGCCGCCGCGGGCGAGTGGGTGGCGGAACGCGTGGAGCGTGATGCGTGAGCCGCGCCCATCTCCTCGTGCTCGAATGCGGGCCGGCCACCGGCCTGCAGGATGGCGGGCGGCCGGGCTACCAGCGCCAGGGCCTCTCGGGCTCCGGCCCGATGGACCGCCTCGCCCTCGCTGCGGCCAATGCCCTCGTCGGGAACGCGCCGGGCGTGGCGGCCCTCGAACTCGCCCTCACCGGCGCTCGCCTGCGCGCGGCTGGAGGCGGCGTGCGCCTCGCGCTCGCAGGCGCACCCTTCGGGCTCTCGGTCGACGGCGAGGCCGTGGGCGATCACCGCTCGTTCCAGGTGCCGGACGGCGCGACGCTGGTGCTCCGGCCGCCGCGTCGGGGCCTGTTCGCCTATCTCGCGGTGGCCGGCGGCATCCACGTGCCCGAGAGCCTCGGAAGCCGCGCCCTTCATCTCCGGGCGGCACTCGGAGGCCTCGAGGGCCGGAATCTGCGGGCGGGCGACCGCCTGCCCGTCGCGACCTGCACCGACGCGCCGCCGGACCGGGCGCTCGTTCCCGTACCCCTCGACGCCGACGAGCCCGTCCGCGTCGTCCTCGGTCCTCAGGCCGACCATTTCCCGGACGAGGCCGTCGCGGACTTCCTGGCCGCCGCCTACACCGTGTCGAACCGGGCCGACCGGATGGGTTACCAACTCGACGGGCAGACGATCCGCCACGGGGGGCGCGGCTTCAACATCGTCTCCGACGCGACCGTCCCGGGCTCGGTCCAAGTGCCCGGCAGCGGCCTGCCGATCATCCTGATGGCCGACCGCCAGACCACGGGCGGCTACCCGAAGATCGCCACCGTGATCTCGGCGGATCTGCGTCGCGTCGCCCAGCGCCGACCCGGCGAGCCTCTGCGTTTCGCGCCGGTCTCGGTGGATCGTGCGGTCGCCCTCGCCCGCGAGGCGGCGGCGCTGCAGGCCGGTTTGGCGGGGCGACTCGGTCCGGTCACCTCCCGCGAGGAGCGGCTGATGGAGGCGAACCTCGCCGGCGATGCCGTCGATGCCCTCGCGCCCTGACACCGCGACCGGCCAAGCTTGCGTCGAATCCGCACCGTCCGCGTTGTCGCCCCATGAGCGACGCCCCGACCGACGAGACCACCGGCACGCCCCGCCTCGGCTTCTGCTGCAAATTCATCCCGGACGAGCCGCCGGGCACCCACAAGACGGTCAAGGCGGCCAAGGAGGCGGCGCTCGCCATGAACGTCACCAGCGTGACGATGGCCTATCTCCAGCGCCAACCGCCCGCGGCGGCGCAGGCGAAGCTTGGCGACATCGTCGGGCACAACCTCACCGCACTCGCTCGGCAGGTGGAGTGGGTCGGCGCGCGGCCTCCGCTGGAGCGGCTCCTGCGGATGGCGAGCTCGATCCTGCCCGGCTACACGCACCCCGTCGTCAAGCCCTTCTATGCCGAACCGGACCTGCGCGCGGCCGTCGAGACCGGCCTAGCCGAGATCGGCGAGCGGGCACGGATCCTCGGCGTGCGCCTCAGCCTGCATCCCGGGCCCTTCTGCATCCTCGCCTCGCGCAACGAGGCAGCCCTGCGCAACGGCATCGAGGAGCTCGATTACCACGCCGAAATCATGGACATGATGGGCTACGGCACCGGCTGGCACCCGCACGGCGCCCACATCAACATCCATGTCGGCGCCCGCGACCCCGGCACCGAGGGCTGGTGCGCGAACCTGCCGAAGGTCAGCCGTGTCGCGCGCGACCTCGTCACGGTGGAGAACGACGAATCCTCCTTCGGGCTCGATGCGGTGCTGACCCTGAGCGACCTCGTACCCGTCGTCCTCGACATCCATCACCACTGGGTCGAGAGCGGGGGAGAGTACATCGAGCCAGACGATCTCCGCATCGCGCGGGTCCGCGATTCCTGGCGAGGCGTGCGTCCCGTCTCTCACATCAGCGTCTCGCGCGAGACGCTCCTGCCCGACCACGATCCCGACCGGCTGCCCGACTTCGCGGCCCTGCGCGCGTCTGGGCATTCGTGGCGGGATCTCGCCGCCCATTCCGACCTGATGTGGAACCGGGCCCTCAACGCCCTCGTCGGCCGCCACCTCGCCTGGACGGATTTCGAGATCGAGGCGAAATCCAAGAACCTCGCCTCGGTCGGCATCGCGGCGCAGATCTCCGGCTCGCTCGCTCCCCTCGCCGTCGCGGCGGCGTGAGGAGGCGGGTCGACGGCGCTGCCGCGAGCCGTTATCGCGAGTCTCCATGAAGACAGCCGATTGCGACATCCTCGTCATCCCGGGGCTCGCCGGCTCCGAGGAGGAGCACTGGCAGGCCCGCTGGGCGAGCCGCCTGCCCACCGCCCGCATCGTCGAACAGGCGGATTGGGATCGGCCGGAGCCTGAGGCTTGGTGCGGCCGGATCCGGGAGGCGGTCGAGGCGTCGACCCGACCCGTCGTCCTGATCGCCCACAGCCTCGGCGTCATCGCGAGCGTCGCCGTCGCACCCGCCCTGCCCCCGGGCGTCGTGCGCGGCGCCCTCTTCGTCGCGCCGCCCGACATCGAGCGCACGCCGAACCTGCCCGAGAGCGTGCGCGCCTTCGCGCCGATCCCGCGCGAGCCCCTGCCCTTCCCCGCTCTCGTCGTGGCGAGCCGGACCGATCCGTACTGCACTTACGAGCGCGCCGAGGATCTCGCTTATGCCTGGGGCGCGGTGATCGTCGATGCGGGCGAATCGGGCCACATCAACGTGGCGAGCGGGCACGGGCCTTGGCCGGAGGGCCTGATGCGCCTCGCGGGTTTTCTGAAGAACCTCTGATCAGTCGTTCAATACCCTGTTCGCTTTGCCGTGTCGGCAGGCGGCCGCGCGCTGCGCGAGAATGTCGGCCCGGGACAATTCGGGAACTGATCCAGGTTAAACTGGTTTCATCCGCGAAAGCAGGCCGCGGCGCTCCGCCGGGGGCCGCGCTATCCTTGCGATTTCACGGAGAACCAGATGCAAAACGGACGGATTCTCGCCGGCCTCGCGCTCGCGTGCCTGACCACTCCCGTTCTTGCGGGCCCCTGCACCGAGCAGATCGCGGCTGTGGCGAAGCAGCTGGAGAGCAGCCCCGCCGCGGGCGCGGCCGTGACGGGCTCGGTCTCGGGCAGCGTCGCCGAGACGAAGTCCGATGCCAGGACGTCCCGCGACAAGACCGCCACCACCGAGAGCGCCCCGAGCCTCAACAAGGATGGCAGGACGGGCGGCGTCGGCGGCAACGACGAGGTGAATGCGGCGGCCGCCGACCGCGCCACCTCCGCCGCTGACGTGCGCCGGCAACAGGAGGGCAAGCCGACGGCCGTCGCGAACCCCGCCGCGGCCGGCAACGCCGACAGCGGTGAGAGCCGGGCCAAGAACCTCCTCGCCGAGGCGCGCGCCCTCGACGCCAAGGGCGACGATGCCTGCCGGGGCAAGCTCGCCGAGGCCAAGGATGCGGGCGGCCTGAGCCAGAGCTACCGCTGAGGTCGCGCAGGCCCGCGCCGGGTCGGAATGCTCCCGCAGGAATGCGGGGGCTTTCTCGTTTCCGGGCGCGCTCTTAACCCCTCGTTTACCATCCTCGCGCTCGATGGTGCCGACCCACCCGTCCGCAGAGTGCGAGGAATCATGACGAGAAAAGAGCTTCTGGCCCGCCTCGACGCCGTGCAGGCGGCCCTCGGCCCCCGCGCCAATACGAGCTTCAACAGCTCGATCTTCAACGACGCGGCGCTCCTGAAGCGCATCGAGGCGTTCGAGGCACAGGTCGCCGTCGCCGACAAGCCGAAGCCGGCCGAGTATACCGGCAACATGTTCAGCCGCATCCAGAACCGCAGAAATGCCGCGCCGGCCGCACCCGCCCGGACGCTGGTGACGGGGCAGTAGGCCTCAGCTCTGCTCCTCCCGGGCGGGACGCAGCAACTCTCCCGCGACGTCCGCCAGCCGCGGGGGCGCCTCGCGGGTGAAGGGCAGCGGACGGCACACCGCGATGGCGGCGAGCCCGAAGCGTGCGGTCATCAGGCCGTTGAGCACGCCCTCGCCGAGCTTTGCCGAGACGCGGGCGGCGATGCCGAGGCCGAGGACCTGCTGCACCACGCTGTCGCCGACCGCCATGCCGCCGGTGACGGTGAGATGGGCGAAGGCGGCGCGCGCGAGCCGCAGGAAGCCGAGGAAGCCCGGCCTCCCGCCGTAGATCGCGGCGATCCGGCGCAGCAGCCGCACCGCGGAAAACACGACGAACGCGACGTCGACGATGGCCCGCGGGCTCAGCGCCGTCACCGCCGAGACCTGCTTGGCGGCCGTGGCGATGGCGCCGCGCGCCTGCGCATCGAGGGGCGCGAGGAGTTCGCGCTCGGCGATGCCGATCCGGTCCTCCACGTCGAGGATCGCATCGCCGAGCGTGTCGAGGCGCCGGCGTCCCTCCGCGAGCGGCGCCCGGTCGGCGTAGAAGGCGGCGAGATCCCGCACCACCGCCTGTGCGCCGGTATGATCCCGGGTCGCGATCGCCTGGATCGCGGCCTCGCGCAGCTTCTCGATCCGCCGCTCGCGCCAGAGACCCCCGATCTCGCGGCCGACGATCGCCAGGAAGGCCAAAGCCGCCAGCGCGAGGAGCGCGAGGGCGACGCCGCCGAGCCACGGTGCGGCCTGGAACAGGTCCGCGATCAGCCGCTCGACCGACAGGCCGATCCCCAGGGCCACGAGCCCGCCGAGGGCGGAGAGGAGCAGGCCGAGCCAGGGTGCACGGCGCCGGCCGGCGACCGGCACGGGCGTGCCGTCCGCCGCGTCGACGATCTCGAAGGGCTCCTCGACCATCCGGACCTCGGAGGGAGGCGCGACGGGCGGTGCGGCGCCGGCCTCCGGGGCAGCGCCCGGCGTTGGCATGCGGAAGGCGCGCGGGCGCTGGGAGGAGCTCATGCGACGAATCCCGAGACAATGGGGCGGCCGGTCTGAGACCTGGCCACGGGGAGCGAGGCGGACGCCGCTCTCACGTCAGCCGGTCCCCGATCAGGAACTGCATCGCCCGGTCGAGCCGGATCTGCGGCAGGTGGCCGGGGCGGCCGAGGCCGTCGGGCCGCACGAGGGGCGGGCGGAAGCGCGGGAAGCGGAGTGAGCCGGGCTCGACCGCGCCCTCGAGCACCGCCTCCAGCCGGGCGGGCAGTTCGCCGGGGAAGATCGCGGCCTCGCCGAGCCCGTCGAAGGTCTCGTCGCCCACCACCTCGCCCGCCTCCGGCGTGCCGGTGACCGCGCGGAAGGTGGCCTCGCCCTCGTGCACGGTGGTCTCGCGGGTGGCGCGCACGGAGGCGAGCGCCACCGTGCCGACGCGGGCCCCCGCGGCCTCCGTCCGGCGCATCGCCCGCGAGACGAGGAGGCGCAGGAGGGCGTCGAGGCGGTCGTGGCTCGTCTGGTGGAGGTGGTCGGCCTTGGTGGCGGCGAAGAGCACGCGGTCGGCGCGGGGCGCGAACAGCCGGGAGAGCAGCGAGTTGCGCCCGATATTGAGGCTGAGCAGCACGGAATCGAGCGCCTCCTCCAGTTCCGCCAGGGCGGCCGGCCCCGCATCGACTGCCGCGAGCACGTCGACGAGCACGATCTGCCGATCGACCCGCTGGAAATGGTCGCGAAAGAAGGGCTCCACCACCTTCGCCTTGTAGGCCTCGAAGCGGCGCTCCATCAGGCCCGCGAGGCTATCCGGCGCCAGCGCCTCGGGCAGCCGGTCGAGGGGCGCGAAGGTGAGCGCGGGCGAGCCCGCGAGATCGCCGGGCATCAGGAAGCGGCCGGGCGGGGTCGTCGCCACCGCCTCGGGACCGGCGCGGAGGCCGGCGAGATAGGCCTTGAAGGCGTCGCTCGCGCGCTCGGCCAGGGGTTCGTCGAGGGGGCCGTTCGGATCGAGGCCGGAAAGCATGGCGAGCCAGGGCGCGGCGATTCCCGCGCGGCCGGCCCGGCGCGTCCCCGCGATCGTGGCGCGCGACCACGTCGTGTAGCTCTGCTCGATCAAGGCGAGGTCGAGGAGCCACTCGCCCGGATAATCCACCACGTCGAGCATCAATCTGCCCGGCCCCGAGCGCCAGCCGCCGGCCCGCTCGTACTCGATGGCGAGGCGGAACTGGCTGATCCGGTCTGTGGAGCGCGGCCAGCGCCGCTCCTCGGTGAGCGCCGCGAAATGCTCCTCGAAGGGGAAGCGCGGCACGTCGTCGTCGGGCTGCGGCACGAGGCGGGCCCGGCGCAGGCGCCCCTCCTGCGTCGGCGCGAAGGCGGGCAGTGCGTGCGTCTCGACGAGATGGTGGATCAGGGCCGTCGTGAACACGGTCTTGCCCGAGCGTGCGAGCCCGGTGACGCCGAGCCGCAATGTCGGCTGGATCAGGAAGTCGCTGGAGGCCTCGGCGAAGGCCTTCACGGCCGATCCGGCGCGCGCGGCGAAACTGTTCAGGGGCAAGGCGAGCTCGGTGGGATGATGTGACCGGCCGCTGAGGTGGCGCGCCGGCCGGCCAGCCGCAAGGCTTGGGTGCCTACCGGCCGGCCTCCGCGGTGGGGGCGACGCGCACCGTCGAGGCGGAGAGCCGGGCGATCGCGGCCTGCACGAGGTCCGGCCCGGCCCGCAATGTGCCGAGTTCGACCCCCGACATGGCGAGCATGACGGGTGCGAGGTTCGGCAGCGGCCCGCCCGCCTCGTCGAACAGCTTCAGGTCATCGCCCGGCTTCAGCCCTACGCTTCCGGCGATGCGGGCGGCGTAATTCGCGATGCGCACCTCGTCGTTGCCGCAGAGGGGGGGTGGCAGGCGCAGGTCGAGGAGCGGCAGGCCCGCCGCGATCGCCGGGAGGGCGGCCGATTCCGCGACGAGCCGGTCGGGCGAGAGGCTGGAGCGGGTGAGCAGCGCGGCGGGGTTGTCGGCCCCGCGCAGCGGCGTGCGGGCGGCGGATCGCTCCGGCGCCGCCGTGACGCCGGCCGCGATGTCGGCGACGGGCCGCAGGGATGGGAGCGGTGCGCGGCCGGGACGCCTGGCGGGGTTGCCGGCCATCCGCGCCAGCGGCGACCAGGGCTGGACGCGCAGGGCCGGCCGCGCCGCGGCGGCAGCGCGGCGGGGCTGCGCCGAGGCCGTCGCGCGCCGGGGCGCGCCCCCTCGGGCATGCCGGGCGAGGAAGCGGGCGCGGAGCGTCCGGCCGATGCCCTGCGGCGCGAGGGCCGTCGAGACGGACGGCGTGCGCGGGACAGAGCTCCGCTGGACGGTGGCCGCCGGCACCCCGCAGGAGGCGGGAGCCCAACGGCGCACGATGGCGAGTGCCGTGCGCCGCCCGTACTCACGGTAGTAGCGGCGCAGGAGCTGCGCGGCGGCGTCCGCCCCGTCCGCGGCGGTGGCGAAGCCCGTGTGGCCCTCCCCATCGCCGCCGAGCTCGCCGGACCAGCGGGCCTGCTTGATGCACCAGTAATTGTTGAGCTTGACGCAGCGCGCCACGAAGGCGGGCTCGGTCCGTGAGAAGCGCGCGACCAGCGCCAGCGAGGCGGGGCGGAGCGCCGCGCCCGCTTCCTGACGCCAGTTCGTGACGGCCCGGGCCTCGGCCGCGAAGCGCGGCGGTACCGGTGCCGGGGACGGCATCACGAGGGCGAGCCGCGCCGCTTCACCTCCGGCCCGCGCGGCCTCCAGCCCCGCCTCGATCCGAGGCGTCAGGGTCGTCAGGACGAGGAGCGCGGCGAGGAGCAAGGCGGGACGGCCGAGGGTTCGAGGCGGGGCGAAGCTTGGCCACCCTCAGGCAACGGCGGCGCGCCGTGTTCGGTTCAACCGGTGGTAAGGTTCGTCAGGGGTTCAGCGCGGCGAGCGCCGCCGCGTGCAGGCGCCGGTCGCCGGCCGCCACGACGCGACCGCCCTGCGTCGCCGGGCCGCCGTCCCAGGCCGTGACGACCCCGCCTGCGCCCTCGACGATCGGGATCAGGGCGACGATGTCGTAGGGCTTCAGCCCCGCCTCGACCACGAGGTCGATCTGCCCGGCCGCCAGCATGCAATAGGCGTAGCAATCGGCGCCGTAGCGGGCCATCCGGACGCTGGCCTCGATCGACCGGTAGCGCTCCGCCTCCTCGCCCTCGGCGAAGAGCCGCGGGTCGGTGGTGGCGAGGATCGCCTCCTTCAGGCTCTCGCAGCGGCGGGTGCGGAGCGTGCGCTCGCCGCGGGCATGGCGCAGCTTCGCGCTCGCGCCGTCGCCGAAGAAGCGCTCGTTGAGGAAGGGCTGATGCATCAGCCCGCGCACCGCCATGCCTCCGCGCGTCAGCCCGATCAGGGTGCCCCAGGTCGGCAGGCCGGCGATGAAGGCGCGGGTGCCGTCGATCGGGTCGAGCACCCAGACGCACTCCGCGTCGAGCCGCTCCGAGCCGAACTCCTCGCCGAGGATGCCGTGGGTCGGGAAGGTCTGACGGATCATGTTGCGCAGCACGACCTCCGCCGCCCGGTCGGCTTCGGTGACGGGGTCGAAGGCGGCGCCGCCCCGCGCCTTGTCGTCGAGGCCGAAATGCGCGCGGAAGAAGGGCAGGATCGCCTGTCCCGACTGGGTGGCGAGATCGTCCATGAACCGCGCGAGATCGACGACGCTCATCGGCAAGGCACCCTCTGTCGGCGGCGCGCGGGCCCCGGTTTCCGATGACGGAAGCGGGCTCGGAGCGGCGGCGTCAAGCCCCCGCGAGATCGGAGTTCGCCCGTTCGGGTTCGGTGCGCCCGCTCGCCGAGAGCGCCGTCACCCGTCCGGAGGAGAGGGCGCGCGGCTCGGCCTCGACCGCGGCGAGCACCGCCTCGACCGCCGCGCGGAGCGAGATCACGTTCTCGTCGGCGCCGAGGGCGGCGAGGCGCGCGGCGTCCCCGAGGATCTCGTCGTCGGCCCGCCAGAGGCCGGCCACGATCCGCACCTGGGGCATCCGCCGGCGCAGCCGCCCGACGAGCCGGCGCAGGTGGGTCGGTTCCCCGCTGATCGCCAGCGAGATGATGCAGGCGATCCGCGCGGGACCGGGCGAGAAGGCGTCGATGCGGGCGCGCGCCACCTCGGAGAAGGGCACGATCCGGGTGCCGATGCCGCGCTTCTCCAGGAGCTGCGCCAGGATCGCGGCGGCGGCCCCGTCCACGAAGCCGCGCCCGGCGACGCAGAGCACCGCCCCCTCGCGCCGCCAAGCCTCGCCGACCGAGCCGGGCGCAGGCGTGATCGGCTCGCGGCCGCAGGCCGGAGCGTTGCGCTCGCCGCCCGTGACGAGGCGGTGGGCGGCCGCCGCCGGCGCTTCCGGCGTCTCGTCGGCGCGGGAGGACAGCTCCTCGACGAGTTCAGTCACCGAGGCGCGGATCGCGGTCTTCTGCTCCGGCGTCAGCACGCCGCGTGCCGCGTCCCGCGCCGCGAGTTCCAGCCCGCGCAGCACGACCTCGTCGTAATAGGCGGAGAGCGAGCATTCCTGCAGGATCAGGTCGGCATGCTCCTGCACCTCCTCCGGGTCGTCGGCGAGGATGCGCTGGTAGAAGTTCTCGATCGGGGTCAGCGCCGGCCGGTCGCCGAACAGCACGTCGAGGAACTCGAGCCTGTCGACATGGCGGCCGAGCACCACGAGGCAGACGGTGAGCGGGGTTGAGAGCAGGAGCCCGACCGGCCCCCACAGCCACGTCCAGAACAGGGCCGAGACCAGCACCGCGAAGGGCGAGAGCCCGGTCGATTGCCCGTAGAGCATCGGCTCGATGATGTGGCCGACGATCGGCTCCAGCACCACGAACAGGGTCGCGGTGGCCACGACCATGTTCCAGCCGGGATCGACCGCGGCGGCGAGCGCCAGCGGGAACAGCGCGGAGAGGAAGGCGCCGACATAGGGCACGAAGCGCATCAGGGCGGAGAAGATGCCCCACAGGACCGGATTGGGCACCCCGATCAGGTAGAGGCCGGCGCCGATGACGATCCCGAAGGCGGCGTTCAGGGCGAGCTGCACCACGAAGTAGCGGCTCAGGCGCCGCGCGGCGTCGTCCATCGCCACCGTGGTGCGGTGCAGGTCGCTCGAGCCGGCGAGCCGGATCATGCGATCGCGCAGGTCCTCCTTCTGCATCAGGATGAAGAGCAGCACCACGAAGACGATGCCGGTGGTGGCGAGCGGCTTCATCACCGGCGAGAGCAGCGTGCCGGCCGTCTCGATCGGGCCCGGGGGACGCTCGCGCATCTCGACCAAGACGGCCTTCTCCTCCGGCTTCTCCGGGCCGGCGGCGGAGGGCGCCGGCTTGTTGCCCACCTCCCCCTCGCTGCCGGCCTGATGGATCGCCCGGCCGATATTGGCGACGTAGTCCGTCGCCCGCCCCAGCGCGCTGTCCTTCAGGCCCTCGACCTTGCGCTCGATCGTGTCGCGGTAGCGCGGGACGTCGCCGGCGAGATCGGCGACCTGGACGCCGATCAGCGTGGTCAGCGCCGCCACGATTCCGAGCGCGGTGATCACAGCGATCGCAACCGCCATGATCCGGCCGAGACGCAGGCGCCGCAGGAGGTCGACGAGCGGACCCAGCACGAAGGAGAACAGCACCGCGATGGCGATGGGGATGAAGATCTCGCGCCCGACATAGAGCGCGGCGACGATGACCCCGGCGATCACGACCGGCGAGGCGAGCGCCGCCTTCGGCGTCTCGGCGGCGGCGATCCGTGTCGGGCGCGGTGGGATGAGGGGCGCCTCGGGGCTCGAATTCCTGGCCATTCCGGTCTCGCCTCGAACGCGACGCCTGCGCTGCACCGCCAGGGCGGGCATCGCAGCGTGAGGAACGGCGGGAGGCCGCAATCGATCCCTGGATGAAGCTGCGGTTCTCACGGATTCGTGAGCGCCTGCCGTGGCGGCCGGGTCCGGAAACCTCAGGTCGTGAAGGGCGCGAGCACGTGGCCAGCGGCTTCGAGACGTGCGCGGACGGTTCGCGCCATCGCGACGGCGGCCGGATTGTCGCCGTGCACGCAGATCGTGTCGATGGCGACGGGGATGTGCCGGCCGCCGCGCGTCTCGACGGCGCCGGCCTCCAGCATGCGAAGGACCCGATCGGCCGCGGCCTCCGCCTCGTGGATGACGGCGCCGGGCTCGGAGCGCGGCGCGAGCCTTCCATCCTCCCCGTAGGCGCGGTCGGCGTAGATTTCGCGCGAGACCGCGAGGCCGAGGGCGAGCGCCGCCCGCTCGGCAGGCAGGCCGGGCATGACCATGAGGACGAGGCCGCGATCGACCGCGCGCACCCCGCGGGCGATCGCCGCCGCGACCCCATCCTCGACATTGGCGAGGTTGGCCAGCGCCCCGTGCGCCTTGACGTGGCTGACGCGGTGGCCGGCAAGCGCCGCGCAGCCCTGAAGCGCCCCGATCTGGTAGGCGATTGCCTGCTCGATCTCGGCCGGGCTCTGCGGGATCACCCGGCGCCCGAAGCCTTCGAGGTCGCGGAAGCCCGGATGCGCGCCGAGCGCCACGCCCCGCGCCTTCGCCGCCCGCGCCGTCTCGACCATGATGCCGGGATCGCCCGCATGGAAGCCGCAGGCGACGTTGGCCGAGGTGACGATGTCGAGCATGGCCGCATCCTCCCCCATGCGCCAGGGGCCGAAGCCCTCCCCGAGGTCGCTGTTGAGGTCGATGCGCATCGCGTGATCCTAGACCACCACCGGCGCCGCCACCTGCCCGCCGGTCCCGAACACGCGCTGATAGCGCGCGATCGCCTCGGCGGGGCCGATCGCCTTGGTCGGGTTGTCCGAGATCTTCACGGCCGGGCGCCCGTTCGCCTCGATGACCTTGCAGACGATCGAGATCGGATCGAGGCCGCCGCCCGGCACGAGGCCGCGGAAATCGTTGGTGAGCAGGGTGCCCCAGCCGTAGCCGATGCGGAGGCGGCCGTGGAAATGGGCGTGGATGCGCTCGATGTCCGCGATGTCGAGCCCGTCGGAGAAGATCGCGAGCTTCGTCGCCGGGTCGCTGTCATGATCGCGCCACCACGCGATCGCCTCCTCGCCGCCCGCGATCGGCTCCTTCGAGTCGATCCGCATGCCGGTCCAGTCCGCCACCCAATCGGGCGCGTTCGCGAGGAATCCCGCCGTGCCGTAGGTGTCCGGCAGCACGACCAGCAGATTGCCCGCATAATCCTGCTGCCAGTCCCGCAGGACGTCGTAGGGCGCGCGGGCGAGGGCCTCGTCGTCCTCGGCGAGTGCCGCGTAGACCATCGGCAGTTCGTGCGCGTTGGTGCCCACCGCCTCGACTTCCCGGCGCAGCGCGATGAGGCAGTTCGACGTCCCGAGGAAGCGGGGCCCGAGCCCCGCGCTCATCGCCTCGACGCACCAATCCTGCCAGAGGAAGCCGTGCCGGCGGCGCGTGCCGAAATCCGCGATCGAGAGGTCGGGAAGTTTCCTCAGGCGCTCGATCTTCTTCCAGACCCGCGTCATGGCCCGGGCATAGAGCACCTGCAGCTCGAACTTGGCCATGCCGCGTAGCACGAAGCGGGAGCGCAGCTCGTTCAGGATCGCGAGGGCCGGCACCTCCCACATCGTGGTCTCGAGCCAGGGCCCGTGGAAGGTCAGCACGTATTGCCCGTCCCGTGCCTCGAGCTCGTATTCGGGCAGGCGGAATCCTTCCAGCCACTCGATGAACTCGGCGGAGAACATCCGGCGCCGCCCGTAGAAGGCGTTGCCCCGGAGCCAGGTCGATTCCCCCCGGGTCAGGCGCAGCGAGCGGGCGTGGTCGAGCTGCTCGCGCAACTCCCCCGCGTCGACGATGTCGGCGATGCGCACGCTGCGCGAGCGGTTCTGGATGCCGAAGGTCACGTGCGTGTCGCGATGGCGGCGCAGGATCGTTTGCGCCATCAGGAGCTTGTAGAAATCCGTGTCGAGCAGCGACCGGACGATCGGGTCGATCTTCCAGGTGTGGTTGTAGACCCGCGCGGCGAGGTCGATCATGTCCGTCCGGGGCCAATCCGTTGCCAAGGCAGCCTCCGAGTGGCCTCAAGCGCGTCCGCAAAGTCAATCGCGCCATCACGAAGCGGGCGGCGCCTCCGCCGGGGAAGCGCCGCCCGCTCGAGCAGTTGCGGGATGCGAGGCTCAGCCCAGATCGACCTTCGCGCTCTCCGTCTTCGGGCTCTCGCCGGTCACGGCGGCCTTCACGTAGCCGTAGAGGTGCAGCATCGTGGCGTTCGGGCTGTCCCAGTACTCGCCCTTCTCCGGGTGCACGCGGATGAGGGCGACCTCCGGGTCGTCCTTCCCGTTCGGGAACCAGGTCTTCAGGCTCTCATTCCACTTGTCGTCGATCACCGCCTGATCGGTGACGATCTCGGCCTTGCCCGCCACCGAGACGTAGGTCTGCGTCTTCGGGTCCGAATAGGCGAGGTTCACTTGGTTGTCCTTGGAGATCTCGGCCGTCTTCGGCGAGTGGAGCCGCGTGAAAAACCACAGGTCGCCGACCTCGTCCGCGTCCTGGCTCCACATCGGGCGGCTGTAGAGTTTCCCGTCCGGGTCGGCGGTGGTCATCATCGCGACCTTGATGTCCTTGATGAGCTCGAACAGCTTCTTCGCGCCCTCGTGGTCGCGATGGTTGCCTTGATGCATGGGGGGATGTCTCCAACGTAGCGGGGCGCGTCCTGGGCGCCCCGAGATCGTGTCGACAACGGGCAAGGCCCGCGATGGTTTCGGAGCGGCCCAGCCGCCGTGCGGGCTGGTGTTTCCGGCGCGGGCGCGTACATGGACAGGGACGGCGGCGGGGCGAGGCGGCCCCGCCATCGGCGCGTCTTTCAGGAGCCCTGCCCTTGCCGATTACCCGCGACGACGTGCTGAAGGCGCTCGCGACCGTGACGGTCGATGCCGGCGGCACCACCCTGCCCGGTTCCGGCCGCCTCTCGCAGGTGGTCGTCGATCCGAGCCAGAGGGTCATGTTCTCGATCCTCGTCGATCCCAGCGAGGCGGAGCGCTTCGAGCCCGTCCGTCGCCGGGCCGAGGGCGCCGTGCTGGCGATGCCCGGCGTCACGGGCGTGTTCGCGAGCCTGACCTCCGAGCGCGGCGCGGATGCGCCGGCCCCCGCTGCTGCGCCGCAGCGCCCCGCGACGCCCCCGCCGCGGGGCGGGGCGCCCGGCCCCGGGCCGGCCCTGCCGGGCGTGCGCCACATCGTGGCGGTGGCCTCCGGCAAGGGCGGCGTCGGCAAGTCGACCACGGCCTGCAACCTCGCCCTCGCCTTGCAGGCGCAGGGGCTGCGGGTCGGGCTCCTCGACGCGGACATCTACGGTCCGTCGGTGCCCAAGCTGTTCGGCCTGTCCGGCAAGCCGCGGGTGATCGAGGGGCGCACGCTTGAGCCGATGCAGGGCTACGGCCTCAAGGTGATGTCGATCGGCTTCCTGATCGAGCCCGAATCCGCGATGATCTGGCGTGGGCCGATGGTGCAATCCGCGATCACGCAGATGCTGCGCGAGGTCGCCTGGGGCGAGCTCGACGTGCTTCTCGTCGACATGCCGCCCGGCACCGGCGACGCGCAGCTCACCATGGCCCAGGCGACGCCGCTCTCGGGCGCCGTCATCGTCTCGACGCCGCAGGATCTCGCGCTGATCGACGCGCGGCGCGGCGTGACCATGTTCAAGAAGGTCGCGGTGCCGATCCTCGGCGTGATCGAGAACATGGCGACCTTCGTCTGCCCCCATTGCGGGCAGGCGTCGCACATCTTCGGCCACGGCGGCGCCCGCGAGGAGGCCGAGCGCCTCGGCGTGCCCTTCCTCGGCGAGGTGCCGCTCAACATGACGATCCGCGAGACCTCCGATTCCGGCCGCCCCGTCGTGGCGACCGATCCGGACGGGCCGCAGGCGAAGGTCTACCGCGAGATCGCGAGCCGGCTCTGGGGCAACCTGTCGGGCGCGTCCGCGGGACGGACCGCTCCGAAGATCGTCATCGAGTGATCCGGTGACGACGCGCGGAGGCAGCCGGTGACGACGCTCGGCGTCATCCTGGCGGGCGGGCTGTCCCGCCGGATGGGCGGCGGCGACAAGCCGCTGCGGGGGCTCGCCGGCCGCACGCTGCTCGACCGGGTGGTGCACCGGTTCGGTCCGCAATGTCCGGCCGGGCTCATCCTCAACGCCAACGGCGATCCGGCCCGGTTCGGAGCCTTTCCCGGCGCGATCGTGCCGGATGGGGTGCTAGGTCATCCAGGGCCGCTTGCCGGCATCCTCGCCGCGCTCGAACACGCGCGGGCGCATCATCCGGCGGTGGTCGAGGTCGCGAGCGTGACCGGCGACGCGCCCTTCCTACCGGACGACCTCGTGGCCCGCCTCGCCGCGGCCCGGCGCAGGAGCGGGGCGCCGATCGCGGTGGCATCCTCGGGCGGGCGCCAGCATTTCACGGTCGCGCTCTGGTCCGTCTCGCTCGTGGATGATCTGCGCGCCGCGCTGATCGAGCGGGACGAGCGGCGCGTCGGCGCCTATCTCGGCCGACACGGCGCCGTACCGGTGGACTGGCCGATCGAACCGATCGACCCGTTCCTCAACATCAACACGCCGGAGGATCTCGACCTCGCCACGGCCCTGCTGGCGCGCATCGCCGAGGGGTAGGGACGCGTCACCTCTTGGCCAACGGGACAGCGTGATGCGGCCCGTCTCCCGGGGTCCGCCTTCGCAGATTCCCGGAAGACATTGCGCGGAGGCGCGGCCGCCAGCCTTCAGGCCGCCGCGACGGTCGCCTTCACGATGCGGTCGGGATCGCGCACCGGCTCGCCGCGCTTGATCGTGTCGACCACCTCCATGCCTTCGACGACCTTCCCCCAGACCGTGTACTGCTTGTCGAGGAAGCGGGCGTCGCCGAAGCAGATGAAGAACTGCGAGTTCGCCGAGTGCGGGAAGTTGGTGCGCGCCATGGAGCAGGTGCCGCGCACGTGCGGCTCGCTGTTGAACTCGGCGTTCAGGTCCGGCAGCTCGGAGCCGCCGGAGCCCGTGCCCGTCGGGTCGCCGGTCTGGGCCATGAAGCCGTCGATCACCCGGTGGAACGGCACGCCGTCGTAGAAGCCCTGTCCCGCGAGCGTCTTGATGCGCTCCACGTGGTTCGGCGCGAGGTCGGGGCGCAGCGCGATCACGACGCGGCCCTTGGTGGTCTCCAGGACGATGGTCTCGTTGTCGGTCATGATGGGTACTCCTCTACCTCTCTGGTCCCCGATCGATCAGGCGGAGCGCCAGGGGGCGCCCCGCGATGGCCCGCCCGAGGGCGGGAGTGATGCGAGCCGGCGTGCAGCGCCGGATCGATGTCAGCGTCGCCCGCACCAGGCTCGACCGGGCGGCGGCGTCGGGCGTGCCCGCCGTGAAGGTGATGCGGGGCGTCCCGATCAGTGTTCCGTCACGGCGCAGCGCGAAGCGCGCCGTGATCTGCAGGTCCTTCAGCCCGTCGAGCCCCGAGGGCAAGGCCCAGCAGGCGGCGAGCGCCGGAAACAGCGCCGGCAGCGTGTCCGCAATCCCGGAGGGCGGCTCCGCCAGGGGCACCCGGACGGTGCCGCGCAGCGTCTCCGGCAGGGTGAGCGGGGGCTGCAGGATCTCCGCGCTCTGGCCGAGGGCGGCGCCCGGCAGGCTCGTGCCGAGGAGCAGGAGCGCCAGCGCCGTCCTCACCCCCGGCCCTAGCGCGCCTTCCCGGCGAGCTGCATCGTGACGATCTTGTCCGGGTTCTGCACCGCGCCGCCCGCCGCGTTGCGCTCCGCCTTCTTGATCTTGTCGACCGCCTCCATGCCGCTCGTGACGGTGCCGACCACCGTGTACTTGCCGTTGAGGAAGGGGGCGTCGGCGAGACAGATGAAGAATTGCGAGTTCGCCGAGTTCGGATCGCTGGACCGGGCCATGCCGACGGTGCCGCGGGTGAACGGCGTGGAGGAGAACTCCGCCGGGATGTTCGGGAGGCTGGAGCCGCCGGTGCCGTTGCCGTTCGGGTCGCCGGTCTGGGCCATGAAGCCCTCCATGACGCGGTGGAACTTCAGCCCGTTGTAGAAGCCCTGGCCGACGAGCGTCTTGATCTGCTGCACGTGCTTCGGCGCGAGGTCGGGCCGCAGCTGGATCGTCACGCGCCCGTCCTTGGTGTCGAGGAAGACGGTGTCGTCATCGGCGGCGCGGGCCGCTGGGGCGGCCCCGAGGAACGCGCTCAGTGCGAGCGCGAGGACGGCGTTCCGGCGGTTCATCGGCGAAATCTCTCCCAGGATCGTCGTTGTCGGTTCGGTGATGCCGAGGCTTACGCCCCGGAAAAGCGCGCCTTCAGGAGGTCGGCGACACTCGGCGGGACGAAGGGCGCCACGTCCCCTCCCATCGCGGCGATCTGCCGGACGAGGGTCGCCGTGATCGGCCGGACATGGATCGAGGCCGGCAGGAAGACGGTCTGCACCTCGGGCGCCATCGCGGCGTTCATGCCCGCGAGCTGCATCTCGTAATCGAGGTCGGTTCCGTCCCGCAGGCCGCGGATGAACAGGTTCGCGCCGAACCGCCGCGCCGCGCTCACCGCAAGGTCGTCGAAGGTCGCGATCTCAAGCGCGGTGCCGGCTTCGGCGGCGAGGGGCGCGCAGGTCTCCCGCAGGAGCTCGGCGCGCTCCTCGGCCGAGAAGAGCGGCGCCTTGCCCGGATGCACCCCGATCGCGATGACGAGGTTCGGCACCAGCCGGCAGGCCTGCCGCACCACGTCGAGGTGGCCGTTCGTGACCGGGTCGAAGGAGCCGGCATAGAGGGCGGTTCGGATCATCGCCCGTGGGCGTAGAGCATTTTGTCCGCGAACGGAACCGTCGCGGGTCCTCCCGCCGCCCTCGTCTCGCCGCGACCCTCAGGCGCGCCCGTGCACGAGGTCGTGGATGAAGCCGAGCTTGCCCACCACGACGGGCGCGAGGACGAAGGGATAGAGGTCGCTGATGCCCATGGCGCGGTTGACCCCGTTGATCGCGAAGGCGAAGGGCAGCCACGCATCGACGATCTGCTGGATGCTCTCGGCCGCGTAGGGATCGAAGTCGATCTTGGCGGAGATCTCGCGCTGCGTGTCGACGGCCGGGTTCACTTCGAGGCCGAAGGCGCTGGCCATCTCCAACGTGTCGACGATGTGGAGGTAATGCGCCCAGGTCTCGGCGAAATCCTCCCAGGGGTGGGTGGTGGCATAGGCCGAGACGAAGCGCTCCTGCCAGTCGGGCGGCGTCCCCTGAGCGTAGTGGCGCTTCAGGGCCGCCTCGTAATCCTCGGAATCGTCGCCGAACACCGCGCGGCAGGCGTCGAGCTTCCCCCCGTCCCGCACGAGGATGTCCCAGTAATGGTGGCCGACCTCGTGGCGGAAATGGCCGATCAGGGTTCGATAGGGCTCGCCCATGGCGTGGCGACGCTTCTCGCGCTCGGCATCGTCCGCCTCGACGAGGGCGATCGTGATGACGCCGTTCTCGTGGCCCGTCATCACCTTCGGCCCCTCGGCCGGCGGGTCGGCGAGGAAGTGGAAGACAAGGCCGTGCTCCGGGTCCTCGGCACGGGTCTTCAGGGGCAGGTTCCAGCGCAGCAGCGTGTAGAACAGCCTGTGCTTGGCGAATTCCATCCGCTGCCACGCCTGCAGGTTGGCGGGAATGCTCACGTCGGGGATGGTGCCGTTGTGGCGGCAGGCGAGGCAGAAGGCGTCGTTCGAGCCCGGCCGCACCAGCCAGTTGCAGGCATCGTGCCCGGCATTGGTGCAGAACAGGCTCGGCCGGTCGGGGACCGCGAGGGGCGTCCAGGCCGTGCCGCCAGCGGGCTCGAGGGCGGAGAGGGTGCCGGTCTCAGGGAGATAGGCGAGCCTGTGCTTGCAGCGCTCGCAGGTCTTGTTCTCGAAGTACAGGATGTTGCCGCAGGACTGGCATCGGAACAGCTTCATGGACGGGCCTCGTTTCGCCGTGTCCCCGCCCCATGCAGGAGCCGTGCAGGAAAGGGCGCGAGGCGCCGCCGGTTCCGGGCGGCGCGCCGTTCAGGCGGCGCGGGCGCGCAGGGCGGGCCGGACCGGGCGCTGCTCCTGCGCCGAGCGGTAGGCGGCGAGAAACTCGGTCGGCGTGTGGCGCGCCCCGTCCGGGTTCGTGACCATGACGTCGGTGAGACCGCTGACAAGGAGCGCCAGGGCCTTCTCGAGAGCCTCCGTCATCGACGCGCGCTGGAACGTCACGGAGCGGGATCGATCGGTGGCGCTGACTTGGAAATACACGTGAGCCGATCCTGTGCGCTGCGTCTGGGACGAAGAGCGCGGTCATCTCCGCGCCCGTTCATAACGCAGTGCAATAACGGCAATTCGTAGAGAATCCTTTGACGAAACCGGGAAGCGGACTCCGGGGTCTGCCTCAATATTCGGCACGCCTCCCATTTGTGCCGCCGCCTCGCGGGCGCGGGAGCGGCGGCACGGATCTCGCCCCTCCTCAGCCGGTTGCCGCTTCGTCCTCGGCTTCGTCCTCGCCCTCGATGTGCTCCACCGAGACCACGCGCTCGTCCTTGGCCGTGTTGAACACGGTCACGCCCTGAGAGGCGCGGCCGACGATGCGGATGTCGTCCACCGGCACCCGGATCAGCTGCCCGGCATTCGTGACGAGCATGATCTGGTCGGAGGTCTCCACCGGGAAGGAGGCGACGAGGCTGCCGTTGCGGCTGTTGACCCGCATCGCCGTGATGCCCTTGCCGCCGCGCCCGGAGACCCGGTACTCGAAGGAGGAGCTGCGCTTGCCGAAGCCGCGCTCCGACAAGGTCAGCACGAACTGTTCGTGGGCGCTCATCTCGCTGTAGCGCTCCGGCGAGAGGGCGGAGGCCTCCGCCAAGCCCTCGTCCTCGCCCTCCTCGGCCTCGGCCCCGTCGCCGATGATGGCCCGGCGCATCTTGAGATAGCCGGCCCGCTCCTCCGGGGACGCCTCGAAGTGGTTGAGGATGGTCATCGAGATGACCCGATCGTCCTTGCCCAGGTTGATGCCGCGCACGCCCGTGGAATCGCGGCCCTTGAAGACGCGCACGTCCTCGACGGGGAAGCGGATGCACTGGCCGTCCGCGGTGGTGAGGAGCACGTTCTGGTCGGGCCGGCAGATCTCGACATGGACGATGTGGTCGCCCGCATCGAGCTTCATGGCGATCTTGCCGTTGCGGTTCACCTGCACGAAGTCGGAGAGCTTGTTGCGGCGCACGCTCCCGGAGGCGGTCGCGAACATCACGTCGAGCGCCTCCCAGGACGCCTCGTCCTCCGGCAGCGGCATGATCGTAGTGATGCGCTCGCCCTGCGCTTGCAATTGCAGGATGTTCACGAGCGCCTTGCCACGGGCGTTCGGGGCCGCCATCGGCAGGCGCCAGACCTTCTCCTTGTAGACCTGGCCCTGGTCGGAGAAGAACAGCACCGGCGTGTGGGTGTTGGCCACGAACAGCCGCGTCACGAAATCCTCGTCGCGGGTGCTCATCCCGGAGCGGCCCTTGCCGCCGCGCCGCTGGGCCCGGTAGGTCGAGAGCGGCACGCGCTTCACGTAGCCCGCATGGGACACGGTGACGACCATGTCCTCGCGCTGGATCAGGTCCTCGTCCTCGACGCTCGAATCGTAGTCGACGATCTCGGTCCTGCGGGGCGTGGCGAATTGCGCGCGCACCTCGGCGAGCTCGTGCTTCACGATGCCCTGGATGCGGGCGCGCGAGCGCAGGATGTCGAGGTAGTCCGCGATCTCGTCGGCGAGCGTCTTCAACTCGTCGCCGATCTCGTCGCGGCCGAGGGCGGTCAGGCGCTGCAGGCGCAGATCGAGGATCGCGCGGGCCTGCACCTCGGAGAGGCGGTAGGTGCCGTCATCGGCCACCCGGTGGCGCGGGTCGTCGACGAGGGCGATTAGCGGCGCGATGTCGTGGGCCGGCCAGTCGCGGGCCATCAAGGCCTCGCGGGCAGTGTTCGGGTCGGGCGAGGTGCGGATCAGGCGGATCACCTCGTCGATATTGGCGACCGCGATGGCGAGGCCGCACAGGACGTGGGCGCGCTCCCTGGCCTTGCCGAGCAGAAACTTGGTGCGCCGGGAGACGACCTCCTCGCGGAAATCCACGAAGGCCTGGAGCAGGTCCTTGAGATTGAGGAGTTCCGGCCGCCCGCCGTTCAGGGCCACCATGTTGGCGCCGAACGAGGTCTGCAGCGGCGTGTAGCGGTAGAGCTGGTTCAGCACGACGTCCGCCATCGCGTCGCGCTTCAGCTCGACCACGATGCGCATGCCGTCGCGGTCGGATTCGTCGCGCAGGTCCGAGATGCCCTCGACGCGCTTCTCCTTCACGAGCTCGGCGATCTTCTCGATCAGCGTCGCCTTGTTAACCTGGTAGGGGATCTCGGTGAAGATCAGCGCCTCGCGCTCCTTGCGCAGCTCCTCGACGTGGGACTTCGCCCGCATGATGATGGAGCCGCGCCCGGTGGCGTAGGCCTGCCGCGTGCCGGCCCGCCCGATGATCAGGCCGCCCGTCGGGAAGTCGGGGCCGGGCACGATCTCGTTGAGGCCCTCGACCGTGATGGCCGGATCGTCCAAGAGCGCGACGCAGGCATCGATCAACTCGCCGAGATTGTGGGGCGGGATGTTCGTCGCCATCCCGACCGCGATGCCGCCGGCACCGTTGACGAGGAGGTTCGGGAAGCGCGCCGGGAGAACGGACGGCTCCTCGCGCGACTCGTCGTAGTTGGGCCCGAAATCGACGGTGTTCTTGTCGATGTCGGTCAGGAGCGCGGTGGCGGGCTTGGCGAGGCGCGACTCGGTGTAGCGCATGGCCGCCGGCGGATCGCCGTCGACGGAGCCGAAATTGCCCTGCCCGTCGATGAGCATGAGGCGCATGGAGAAGTCCTGGGCCATGCGCACCAGGGCGTCGTAGATCGATTGGTCCCCGTGCGGATGGTAGAGACCGATCACGTCGCCGACGATGCGGGCGGACTTCACGTATTTCCGCTCGGGCAGGTGGCCGGATTCGAAGGCCGAGTAGAGGATGCGCCGGTGCACCGGCTTGAGGCCGTCGCGCGCGTCCGGCAGCGCCCGGCTCACGATCACGCTCATCGCGTAATCGAGGTAGGAGCGGCGCATCTCGTCGGTGATGGAGACGGGCTTGATGTCCGTGGCGGGCGGGGGCGCGCCGGCACCCTGATCGGTGTTATCTGCCAAGTTTCTGTTCCGTCTCGCGCGGGCCCGAGCCGGGGCCGCCTATCAGAGCCGCGAAGCGCCGCGGCGGCACTCTCCGAAGGAGCTGCCGGACGTTCGGGAATACGAATGATATCAGGTGGTTAATTAATCATCACGGGCCTCGCGCGCAAGTCGCGGCCGGCCCGGATTACACCGATTCAGCAAGGATTTGAGCCCGTTCCGGGTTCAGGCCGCCGAGAGGTCCGCGCGGTGCACGTCCGGGTCCCGCACGAGGCCGGCCGAGACGCGGTTGCGGCCCTGGCGCTTCGCCTCGTAGACCGCGCGGTCGGCGGCCCGCAGCAGGTCGGCCGGGCGGGCGGTCGCGCAGGGGATGGTGCTCGCCACGCCGACGCTGACCGTGACGTGGCCCGGCGCGCAGCGCCCCGGATGAGGAAGGGCCGTCCGCTCGATCGCGTCGCGGAGGCGCTCGCCGATCTCGAGAACGCGTTCGGGGCCGGTATCCGGCATGACCACGACGAATTCCTCGCCGCCGAGGCGCGCGGTCCGCCCGATCCCGAGCGGGATCTCGGAGCGGATCAGGCCGGCGACGGCCCCGAGGCAGCCATCCCCCGCCTCGTGCCCCGCGGCATCGTTGAACGCCTTGAAGTAATCGATGTCGACGAGGGCGGCCCCGATCCACGCGCACCGCTCTCCCGCCGCGGCCCAGGCGGGGCCGAGATACGCGTCGAGGCCGCGCCGATTCAGCAGGCCGGTCAGCGGGTCGGTGCCGGCCAGGGTCGCCAATTCCCGGGTCAGCCGGGTCAGGTCGCGGTTGAGGCAGGCCTGGAGCTGGCGATGCAGGAAGTGCGTCCGCTCCGTGCGGTCGAACAGGAGGATGCGAACCGCCAGGAAGCCCGGGCTGAACGCCGTCACGAAGGCGGCGTAGGGGAGCCGGCCTTCCTCGCCCGCCTCCGCCATCGCGATCACCGCCCCGTCATAGGCGGCGACCGCGAATCCGATCGAAAGCAGCGTGGCCAGGGGGCGCTGCCCGGTCAGGGCCCCGTAGACGAGGATTAGCCCGCCCTGAACCGTCAGGTAGCGCGTGGCTGTCTCGCCGCCCGCCGTGCTGGCGAGGAGTGTGATCACCGCCATGGCGACGCAGAAGGAGAGCGCTCCCGCGAGATCGAGCGCGGCGTGACTCCGCGCGCGGCAAGCGATGCCGATCGCGAGGAGCTGGATCGGGAACAGGATTCCGAGGCGAAGTCCCAGGGCGAGCGGCCAGGCGGGGTGCTCCGCGTAATCGATCGGAGCCACGGCAAGGCACATCGTCGCCAGGATCGCGATCTCGACGATGATGTGCCGCCGGCTCGCGGCGAGGCTCGACGCGCGGAAGGCGTGCTCGAGCTCCGGATCGAAGGCAAGCCGATGCTAGGGACGTCGCAGATGGTCCTCGATGCGTCGCGCGTCGATCTCTGGCACTACCGGTCGAGGGTCTCCGGCCATTGTCGGCTTCTCCTCCGATGGAGCAAGAATACGATGGCCGATCTAAACAATCACTGTCGATGTCGCGGTCGTTACCTAGAGTTTTGGTTGTTTTTTTGGAGAATTACTCAACCCTGAACTGTGTCAGCCGAGCCGGAGATCGCCCTCTCCCGCTTCCAGCCACCGCCTCAGCTTGGTGACGCGCGCCCGCGCCCGGGTGCCCCGCACCGCCATCGCGATGGCCTTGCGCTGGCCGATCAGCACCACGAGGCTGCGGCCGCGCGTGACACCCGTGTAGAGCAGGTTGCGGGCGAGCATGGTCCAGTGCTGCGTCGTCACCGGGATCACGACGGCGGGGTACTCGGAGCCCTGGCTCTTGTGGATCGTGGTGGCGAAGGCCGGCACCAGCGTGTCGAGCTCGGCGAAGGGATACTCCACGATCCGGCCCTCGAAATCGACGCTCAGCACCCCCTCCTCCGCGTCGATGCCGCAGACGCGCCCGAGATCGCCGTTGAAGACCTCGCGGTCGTAGTCGTTCTGGGTCTCCATCACCCGGTCGCCGGGGGCGAAGCGCCAGCCGAAGCGCTCGACCTCGGTCGGCGGGTCCGGGTTCAGGACGCGCTGCAGGGCGTGGTTCAGGTTGCGCGAGCCCAGCGAGCCGCGGATCATCGGCGTCAGCACCTGCACGTCGCGGGCCGGGTCGAGGCCGAAGCGCTTCGGGATGCGCTGCGTCACCACCTCCACGAGCCTCTCGACGCCCTCCTCCGGATCCTCGATCTCGACGCAGTAGAAGTCGCTCGCCTCGCCCCGGCGGGGCCATTCCGGCATCTCGCCCCGGTTGATGCGGTGGGCGTTGACGACGATCCGGCTCTCGGCCGCCTGCCGGAACACCTCGGTGAGGCGCGCGACCGGCACCCGCCCCGAGGCGATGATGTCGGCGAGCACCTGGCCGGGACCGACGGAGGGGAGCTGGTCGACATCGCCGACGAGGAGGAGGGCCGCGTCCTCCGGCACCGCCTTGAGGAGCGCGTTCATCAGCGGCACGTCGACCATCGAGGTCTCGTCGATGACGAGGAGGTCGCCGTCGAGCGGGTTCTCCGCGTTGCGGGTGAAGCCGCCGTTGCGCGGGTCGATCTCGAGGAGGCGGTGGATCGTCTTCGCCTCGAGCCCGGTCTGCTCGCTCATGCGCTTGGCGGCGCGGCCCGTCGGGGCGGCGAGCAGGACCCGCACGCCCTTGGCGGTGAGGATGCGCAGGATCGAGTCGAGGGTCGATGTCTTGCCGACCCCGGGGCCGCCCGTGACGATCGCGAGCTTCGAGGCGAGCACCAGCCGCACCGCCTCCCGCTGGGAGGGCGAGAGGGTCTTGCCGGTGCGACCCTCGACCCAGGGCAGCGCCTTCTCGAGGTCGATCCCGCCCCAGGGCGGCGTGCCGGCGGCGCGCACGAGCAGGCGCTCGGCGATGACCCGCTCGGCTCCGTGCAGACCCTTCAGGAACAGGCAGGGCTGCCCGTCGAGGTCGTCGGCGATCACCTCCTCGGCCGCCCGGACCGCGCCCGCCACCGCGAGGCGCACCGCCTCCGCCTCGACCTCCAGGAGCTTGACGGCGAGCGCGGTGAGCTGCTCGGCGGGCAGGCCGCAATGGCCCTCGTCCATCGCCGTCTGCAGGGCGAAGCTGATCCCGGCCGCGAGGCGCTGGGGCGCGTGCTTCTCCATCCCCAGCCGCATCGCGATCGCGTCCGCCGTGCGGAAGCCGATGCCGCGGATGTCGCGGGCGAGCCGGTACGGGTCCTCCGTCATCACGGCGATCGAATCATGCCCGTAGGTGCGGAAGATGCGCACGGCGCGCGCCGTGCCGACCCCGTGCGCGTGCAGGAAGATCATGATCTCGCGCACGGCCTTCTGCTCGGCCCAGCCGGCGACGATCCGCTCGGCGCGCTTCCGTCCGATACCGGGCACCTCCGTGAGGCGCCCCGGCTCGGCCTCGATGATCTCGAACGTGTCTGCGCCGAAGAGCGCGACGATGCGCTTGGCCATCGCAGGGCCGATGCCGCGCATCTGGCCGCTGGCGAGGTAGCGCTCAATGCCCTCGACGCCGGTCGGCGGCGTCGCGGTCAACGAGGTCGCCTTGAACTGGAGGCCATGCGCCCGGTCCGAGACCCAGTGCCCGGTCGCGGTGATCCACTCGCCCGCGCCGATCGCGGGCGCGTGCCCGACGAGGGGGACGAGGTCGCGCTTGCCCCGCACCCCGACCTTGAGGACGCAGAACCCCGTCTCGGCGTTGTGGAACGTCACCCGCTCGACCGTGCCGGCCAGGATCTCGGCGGGCGCGCCCGTGCCGCGGTCGCTGTTCAGGTCCTGAGGCCGCACCATGCGGTTCACGATACCACCTCGGGCGGCATCCGCCTCACGCGGCGCGGCCGCGACCCTTCCTGCCCGGCCAGCCGAGGGCCACGAGACGGGCCTTGGCGTAGTCGCGAACCTCGTCGCGGGTGCCCGCGGGGAAGCCGTTCAGGATCCGCTGCGTCTCGGCATCGAGCATCAGGTCGGTCACCGCATTGACGCTGTCCGCCTCGTCGATCCGCCGCTTCAGGTCGCCCTCGGCCTCCGTGACCTCGTCGAACGGGTCGGCCGCCTCGAAATCCTCGTCGACCGCGCGGATCGGCACGCCCTGGGACTGGCGGAACTCGTCCGCCTCCTCCTCGCTGTAGACGAGGCCGTGCAGCTCGATCAGCTTGAGGATGACCCGGTCCTTCCCCCGCTTCTCGGCCATCGCGTAGACGTAGGCCGCCTGCTTGCCGGAGACCCGGTAGTTCACGTTGACGAGCGCCTCGCCGAGCGACCACTCGACCCGCTCCGTCCCGGGCTTGGTGCCCGGCAGCCGGCCGGTGACGAGAATCACGGCCTCGTCCCGCTCGGCCCGGATGAGGGTGGGCGGATCGAAGACGATCCCGGCCTGCGCGGCGATGCGCTCCAGCGTCTTGTGGTAGATGACGGCCGTGCCCTGCACGCGCCAGACATTGCCCCCGAAGGGCTCGCCGTAGCGCACGAGGATGTCGGCGATCTGCTTGTCGGCGGTCCGCATGGCGGCTCCGTTCGTGATATGTTCTTTTTGCGATATGGGGCGCGGGGGCGGGGCCGCGCAAGGGATGGAGCCCTGATCCCCTCTCCCATCCGGGAGAGGTCGGTTTGTCGGAACGCGGATCAGGTGAGGGATGCGCCTCGTCCGGAGCGATCGCACCCCTCACCCCGGCCCTCTCCCGAACGGGAGAGGGGGCGCGGCGCGCCGGGCGATGCGGAACGATCCGATCCTAGAACGGGATGTCGTCGTCGAGGTCGTAATTGCCCCGGCCGCCGCCACCGCTGCCGCCGTTCCCGTTGCCGCCGGTCGAGGCCGGGCGCCGCTCGGAGCTGGACGAGCGGCCGCCGCCGTAATCGCCGCCCCGCGAGCCGCCGCCGAAATCGCCGCCGCGGCTGATCTGGCCGCCGCCCTCCTCGTCGGAGCCCATCTCGGCCCCGCCGCCGCGCCCGTCGAGGATCGTCAGCTCGCCGCGGAAGCGCTGCAGCACCACCTCGGTCGTGTACTTCTCGACGCCGGAATTGTCGGTCCACTTGCGCGTCTGGAGCTGGCCCTCGACGTAGACCTTTGAGCCCTTGCGCAGGTACTGCTCGGCGACGCGAGCGAGGTTCTCGTTGTAGATCACGACCGAGTGCCACTCGGTCTTCTCCTTGCGCTCGCCCGACGCCTTGTCCTTCCAGGATTCGGACGTCGCCAAGCGCAGGTTCACCACCGGGTCGCCGGAGGCGAGGCGCCTCGTCTCGGGGTCGCGCCCGAGATTGCCGACCAGAATGACCTTGTTCACGCTGCCCGCCATCGCTCTCTCCTTGCTGTCGATCTCACTGGGCCGTCGCGGACCGGCGCATGCCCATCCTCAGGTTCTGGGGCCGTGAGCCGCCGCCCGCAATGCGGGTGCGCTGCCGGTCCACGAAAAACACACCTGGGGAACGCGCGCCGCGATCCGCCGTTCGTTCTACCTTTGTTCCATGCCCGGCGCAAGGGCCGACCCACGTCCGTGCGCGCGACACGCCATCCCCGCGCTCACGCGACATGGACGATCAGCTTCCCGAAATTGTGCCCCTTGAGCAGGCCGATCAAGGCGTCCGGCGCCTGTTCCAGGCCTTCGACGATGTCCTCGCGGTAGCGCACGCGTCCCTCCCTCAGCCAGCCGCCGACGTCGCGGGCGAAGGTCCTCGCCTGATCGGCGAAATCCGAGACGATGAAGCCCTGCAGCCGCAGCCGCTTCGTCAGGATCGCCCGCATCAGGGCGGGGGAGCGATCGGGCCCGGGCGGAAGCTCCGTGGCGTTGTAGCCGGAGACGAGGCCGCAGACGGGCACCCGGGCGAAGCCGTTGAGGAGCGGCAGGACGGCGTCGAACACGGCGCCCCCGACATTCTCGAAATAGACGTCGATGCCGTCCGGGCAGGCCGCGGCGAGTTGGCCGGGCAGGTCCTCGCCGCGATGGTCGATCGCGGCGTCGAAGCCGAGGTCCTGACGCAGATACGCGCATTTCTCCGGCCCGCCGGCGATGCCGACCGCGCGGGCTCCCTTGAGCCGGGCGATCTGTCCCACGAGGGAGCCGACCGGGCCTGAGGCCGCGGCGACGACGACGGTCTCGCCGGGCTTCGGGTCGCCGATGGTGAGGAGGCCGGTATAGGCGGTCATCCCCGGCATGCCGAGGATGCCGAGCGCCGTCGTCGCGGGGGCGAGGTTCGGGTCGACCCGGCGCAGGCCCCGGCCCGAGGCGACGGCGTAATCCTGCCAGCCCGAGAAGGCGGCGACGAGCTCGCCGACGGCGAAGTCCGGGTTGTTCGAGGCAACGACCTCGGCCACCACCTCCCCCACCATCACGGCTCCGATCGCGACGGGCTCCGCGTAGGATTTCGCGGCGCTCATCCGCCCGCGCATGTAGGGATCGAGGGAGAGCCAGCGGGTGCGCAGCAGGATCTCGCCCTCGCGCGGGGTCGGCACGCGCCCCTCCTCCAACCGGAAATGCGCTGGCGTCGGCTCCCCGTGGGGACGGGAGGCGAGGACGATGCGGCGGTTCACGGCGGCCATGGCGGGCTCCGGTTCTGCGGGCGCTCGAAGATGGGTTCTGCGGGTGTTTCGCGGTTCCTCCTCCGGCGAGATGGGGCGGAGGCGCCGACCCCGCAATCGCCCGCATGATCACCGCCCGTATGATCATCGCCTGTTGATCGTCCCGGTGCGGTCGGAGCGAGGGTCTGGCGCGTTGAGCGGGAGACTTGTGGGAGACCGACGATGCGACACCCCCTCCGGATGGCGATGGCCGCCCTCGCGATGGCCGGCGGCGCCGGCGGCGCGAGGGCCGGCGAGGATCCGCTGGCGGCCCATCTCTGGACGCGGCGCGTCCTCGTCGTCTCGGGGCCGGGCCCCGATGATCCCGGCCTGCGCGCGCAGCGCCAAGCGCTCGCCTCAGCGCGGGCGGGTGCGGGCGAGCGCGATCTCGTCACGCTGGAGGCCGTGGGCAATTCGGTGGAGGCCGCCTCCCTGCGGCGTCGGCTGAACCTGCCGGCCGACGCCTTCCGTGCGGTCCTCGTCGGCAAGGATGGCGGGGCGAAGCTCCAATCGGCCGAACCGATCCCGCCGGAGCGCCTGTTCGCCACGATCGACGCGATGCCGATGCGGCGCGACGAGGCGCGGGAGAGGTGGCGCTGAGCGAGACGGGGCGAGATGGGGCGGCTCGAAGCCGCCCCGCCCCTGCCGCTCAGTAGCAGCGCTGCACGAAGACCCGCCGGTAGCCCCAGGGCGTCCAGCGCACCCGCGGGACCGTGTAGCAGCCGTAGCCGTAATCGTAGGCGCCATAGCCGCCGTAATAGCCGGCGGGCGCGTATCCGTAGCCGTATCCGTAACCCGGATAGCCGTAATAGCCGCCGTAGAGGCCGCCCGCGGCCAGGCCCAGGCCGACGCCGAGCCCCAGCCCGCCGAGGCCGTAGCCGTAGCCGCGGCGCCAGTAGCCTCCGCGATAGCCCCCGCCCCAGCCGCCGCGGTAGAAGCCCGCGCCGCGGTATCCGCCGAATCCGCCGCCGAGGCCAGCCCCTCCGAAGCGGGCGCCGCCGAAGCCGCCCCGGAAGCCGCCGCCCCCGAACCCTCCGCGGAAGCCGCCTCCGCCGAACCCGCCGCCGCCGCGGAAGCCGCCGCCCCCGAACCCGCCGGGCCGTGCGTCGGCCGTCAGCGGCACCAGTGCGAGCGCCCCGGCCAGGGCGACCGATGCCAATGCAACGCGCATCATCTCAGGATCTCCCAACACCCATGCCCCCGCTTGGCAGAAACGCCCGGATTGAGAAAACGGTCCCCGGCCGCGTTTCCGCGGTACGAGCGCCGTCGGTGCTCCGCCCCGCTTGAAAATGAACCCGTTTTCGGGCGAGGAAACGCCCCCCGGCCCGTCCGGACCGTCGGCTCACCTCGGGATCTCACGATGATGTTACGTCTCGCGCGGGCGACCCTGCTCGCGGGCCTGATCAGCGCCGCGACGGCCGTGCACGCCGAGCCCGCCCCCGAGGCCGGGCCCTGCCGCGCCGTCCAGGCCGAGGGCGAGGCCTATACGGTCTGCATCGTCGATCTGAAGCGGCAGCGGCTGCGCCTGTTCTGGCTGGGATCGGACGGCCTGCCCTACTCCTCCCTCTCGAACCTCGCCGAGAAGCAGGGCGGGCGCCTCAGCTTCGCGATGAATGCGGGCATGTACGACAAGGGGCAGGCGCCGGTCGGGCTCTATGTCGAGGAGGGGCGCGAGATGAAGGGCGTCTCGACCGCCAACGGCCCGGGCAATTTCCACCTGAAGCCGAACGGCATCTTCTACGTGAAGGGCGACAAGGCCGGCGTCGCCGAGACGGGGCGCTACCTGAAGGCGAAGATCAAGCCCGATTTCGCGACGCAATCCGGGCCGATGCTCGTGATCGAGGGGCAGGTTCACCCGAAGATCTCCGCGGACGGCCCCTCCCAGAAGATCCGCAACGGCGTCGGCGTGCGGGAGGACGGGCGCGTTGCCGTCTTCGCGATCTCGGAGCGCCCGGTCAGCTTCGGGTCCTTCGCGCGGCTGTTCCGGGACGATCTCGGCTGCCGCAACGCGCTCTTCCTCGACGGGAGCGTCTCGAGCCTCTACGCGCCCTCCCTCAACCGATCGGACCTGAGCCGGCCGCTCGGGCCGATGGTCGGCGCCCTGAGCCGCTGACGAGCCCGGCCCGCGGGCGTCAGGGGCGCTCGTGAAGCCACAGGCCGGCAAAGCCGAGCGTGGCCGTGTAGATCGCCCGTCCCTCCTCGTCGCGCGCCACGACCGTGAAGAAGCGACGGTCCCCGTCGGCGCGGATCTGCTCCCGCGCGATGTCGGGAAGCACCTGGATGGCGGCGTCGCGCACCTCGTCCAAGGTCGCGCATTCGGAACCCGTGTCGTCGCGATGCGGCCCGCCGTCCACGACGTCGAAGAAGTAGCGCGGCACGATCCGTCCTCCTGCGGCGGGCCGGTACTCTGCCATCAACTCGGGACGCCCGCACTAACGTGCAGCACGTCGCGGACGCGCGGCGGGCGCAAAGAAAAACCCCGGCGCTCGCGCGCCGGGGTCTCTCGCTCGTCCGGTTCCGGGTCGCTCAGCGACGGTCGCCCATCAGCGAGAGCAGGAACTGGAACATGTTGATGAAGTCGAGATACAGCGTCAGGGCGCCGTTCACCGACATCTTGGCCGCGCCCTCCGCGTCGAAGCCGCTGTAGAGGTACATCTCCTTCAGCTTCTGCGTGTCGTAGGCGGTCAGCCCCGCGAAGATCAGCACGCCGATCACCGAGATGGCGAACTGCAGGGCGCTGGAGGCCAGGAAGATGTTCACCAGCGAGGCGATGATCAGGCCGATCAGGCCCATGATCAGGAACGAGCCCATGCCCGACAGGCTGCGCTTCGTGGTGTAGCCGTAGAGGCTCAGGCCGCCGAAGGTCGCCGCCGTGATGAAGAACACCCGCACCACGCTGGCGCCCGTGAACACGAGCAGCAGCGTCGACATCGAGGCGCCCATCACCGCCGCGAAGGCGAAGAAGGTCAGGCGCGCCGAGGAGGCCGACATCCGGTCCATCCGCATCGAGAAGATGAAGATGAAGGCGAGCGGGGCGAGCATCAGCACCCACTTGAGCGGGCTCTGGTAGAGCATCTGGCCGAACGGCGTCAGCGCGAGCTGGCCGGCCGAGGTCTGCGCGGTGGCGGCCATGTTGAGGCCGAGCGCCACGAGGCCCGAGATGCCGAGGCCGATGACCATGTTGTTGTAGACGCCGAGCATGAAGGCACGCAGCCCCTGGTCGACCTCGACCTGGGTGCCGGCGTACCCGGGGGCCTGCGCGCCGTACCGGAAGGGAGAGTTGTCGAATGCCATGGGAGTTTCCTTTGGAAGCTCTCTCAGCGTGGGGTTGAGGACGAGGCTCACGCAAAACCTCTGGCGCCCCACGGGCGCCTCGGGTCTGAATATGTTGCGTCGCGCTCGCGCACACAAGAGGCCGGTCGAGCTTCGAGAGGCGGTTTTTCCGCCGCAAGGGGGCGGAATTTCTTTGTTAAATCAGGGATTAAAACTGCGTAACATTGGTTTGTCCCACCCCTGGATTGTACGGTCCAACCGGGGGCGATCTGCGCGCCGCGCTCAGAACTGGCGGAGGTAGGGGGCGGGCTTCTGCCCGAGGATCCGCCAGGTTCCCGCAAGCCCGATCACCACCGCGAAGGCGACGGCGAGCCCGGCCGCGAGCAGCGCCCCGGAGAGATCGAGCGCGAAGTCGAGGCGCATCACCTTCGCGACGATGACCCAGCCGGCCAGCGACCCGGCGATCAGCCCGAACAGGGCCGTGGCGAGGCCGAGGGCTCCGTATTCCAGGCTGTAGGCCGAGAGGAGGCGCCCGCGGCTCGCGCCCAGCACCTTGAGCACCACCGCGTCGTAGAGGCGCGCCCGGTGGCCGGCGGCCACGGCGCCGGCGAGCACGAACAGGCTCGCGGCCACCGCGATGCCGCTGGCGCCGCGGATCGCCAGGACGAGCTTGCCGACGAGGTCGTTGACCGCCTCCAGCGCGTCCTTCACCCGCACGCTGGTGACGGACGGGTAGGCCCGCGCCACGTCGCGCAGGATCGCGTTCTCGACCCGCGCGTCGGTGCCGCCGGGCAGGGTGAGGGTGGCGAGGTCCGAATGCGGCGCGCCGCGGAAGGTGCCGGGCGAGAACACCATCACGAAGTTGATCCCCAGCGAGCGCCACTCCACCTTCCGGAAATTGGCGATCCGCGCCGTGACGTTGCGCCCGAGCACGTTCACGGTGACGTTCGAGCCGAGCTTCAGCCCGAGCGCCCGGCCGAGCTCCGCATCGAAGGAGACGAGGCGCTCCCCGGCTTCGTTCGCCGCCCACCAGCGGCCCTCGACGATGGCCGAGCCGTCCGGCACGTCCTCGGCGTAGGTGATGCCCCGGTCCCCGTCGAGGACCCAGGCGGCGTCGTCGGGCGCGCGAATGCTCCCGGCGGGACGCCCGTCGAGGGAGACGATGCGCCCGCGCATCATCGGCACCCGCTCGATCTTGCCGCCCGGCGCGGCCTTGCCGAGGAAGGCGTGGAAGGCGTCCGCCTCCGCGGCCGGGATGTCGAGGAAGAACAGGTTCGGGGCGCGGGCGGGCAGCGTGCTCGTCAGCGTGCGGCGCACGTTGGCGTCGATCAGGCTCAGGGTGACGAGGAGCGTCACGCCGAGGCCAAGGGAGAGCACGATCGCCGAGGTCAGGGCGCCGGGCCGGTGGAGGTTGGCGAGCGCCATCCGGGGCGCCGCCCGCCTCGGCCGCGGCAGCCGCGCGGCGCCCGCCATCAGGCCGAGCGCCACGAGGCGCAGAAGCCCGAAGGCGAGGCCGGCCGCCGCGATGAAGATGAGGGCGACCCGCCGGTCGAAGGCGGTGACGAGGGCGAGCCCGACGAGGGCCGCGAGCGCCAGCGCGAGGATCGCCCGGTAGCGCCAGCGCACGCCGTTGCGGGCGGGGTCGACCGCGTCGCGGAACAGGCCGGAGACGGGGATGTCGTGCGCGCGGCCGAGCGGCGTGATCGCGAAGGCGAGCGCGGTGAGAAGCCCGTAGGCGGCCGCGAGCGCGAGCTCGGCCGGCGCCAGGGTGGGGTTCAGGGGCAGCGGCAGGTCGGCGCGGAACAGCGCGTCGAGCCCGAACGGCAGCGCGGCGCCGACGAGGAGCCCGATGGCGGTGCCGAGGCCCGCGATCAGCATGACCTGCGTCAGGTAGAGACCGACCACGCCCGAGCCCGGCATGCCGACGCTCTTGAGCGTCGCGATCGAGCCGCGCTTGCGCTCGACGAAGGCGTGGACGGCGTTCGCCACGCCGACCCCGCCGACGATGAGCGCGGTCAGCCCGACGAGGGTCAGGAACTGGGTGAACCGCTCGATGCTCTTGGCGAAGCGCGGGTCGGCGTTGACGCGGGAGCGCACCTCCCAGCCGGCGTCGGGGGCGGCCTTCGCCACCCGCTCCAGGGCGGCGACGAGGTCGGCATCGCCCGCACCCGGCACGTGCAGACGGTAGCTCCAGCGGTTGAGGCTGCCCGGCTGGACGAGGCCGGTCGCCCGCAACGCGGCCTCGGAGATGATCAGGCGCGGGCCGAAGCCGATGCCGTTGGCGATCTTGTCGGGCTCGGAGACGAGGCTGGCGCGGATCGCGAAGGGGCGTCCCGCGAGCGTGATCCGGTCGCCGACCTTCAGGTCGAGCCGCGTCAGCAGGGCCGGGTCGGCGACCGCGCCGTCGGCGCCGTCCTGCGAGGCCAGAAGGTCGGGAAGCGGCGCCTGGGGCTCGGTCGAGAGCTCGCCCGCGGCCGGATAGGCGGCATCCACCGCCTTCAGCTCGACGAGGGCGGCGCCCTTCTCGCCCGGCGCCACCGCCATGGCGCGCAGCGAGGCCACGACGCTGACCGGGCCTTCGGCCGCGAGCGCCGCGCGCTCGGGCACCGTCGCCTCGCGGTTGATCAGGTTGTAGCTGAGGTCGCCGCCGAGGATGCGCCGCCCCTCCCGCCCGAGCCCGTCGCTGAGCGAGCGCGAGATCGAGGCGACGCCGGCGATCGCCGCGACGCCGAGGGCGATGCAGGCGAGGAACACGGCAAAACCCCTCAGGCCGCCGCGCAATTCGCGCAGCGCCAGGCGCAGCGTCAGCGGTAGGCTGGCGGCGCGGGGGGAGGCGCGCCGCTCGGGCACCGCTCGCGGAAGGGTGCCGTGCATCAGGCAGCTCCGCGGTGCGTGAGGCGCAGGTCCCCTCTCCCGTTCGGGAGAGGGACAGGGTGAGGGGTGCGACCTCTCCGGAAGAACCTGGATCCCTCACCCGGTCCGCGTATCGCGGACTCGACCTCTCCCGAACGGGAGAGGTGCGGCGCAGTGGGTCTCATCTTGCCGGTCACGCCGCCACGGGCTCCTCGATGCGGCCCGAGCGCAGGCGCACGGTCCGGTCGCAGAGGCGGGCGAGCCCCGGATCGTGGGTGACGAGGACGAGCGTCGCGCCGCGGTCGCGCTTCAGGGCGAAGAGCAGGTCGATGATCTGGCGGCCCGTCGCCTCGTCGAGGTTTCCGGTCGGCTCGTCGGCCACCAGGATCGCCGGGTCCGGCGCCACCGCGCGGGCAATGGCGACACGCTGCTGCTCGCCCCCCGAGAGCTGGGCCGGGTAATGGTGCAGCCGGTGGCCGAGCCCGACCGCCTCCAATTCCCTGCGGGCTCGCGCATGGGCGTCGGCCTTGTCGGCGAGTTCGAGGGGCAGGGCCACGTTCTCCAGCGCCGTCATGGTCGGCACGAGGTGGAAGGCCTGGAACACGATGCCGATGCGCCGGCCCCGGAAGCGGGCGAGGGCGTCCTCGTCGAGCCGGCCGAGATCGGTCCCCTCGATCGCGACGGTGCCGGAATCCGGCCGTTCGAGCCCCGCCATCACCATGAGCAGAGTCGACTTGCCCGAGCCCGAGGGACCGACGAGGCCCACCGCTTCGCCGCCCGCGACGTCGAGCGAGATGCCGCGCAGCACGTGGACGCGGGCGGGGCCCCGGCCGAGGCTCAGATCCACCTGCGAGAGGGCGACGGCCTTGCCGGACATCAGCGGGAGTCCGATCTGTGCGCGGGAGCGGGCATGAAACGAAGGTCGGGGTTCGGAGCGGATGATTCGGTGCGCTTTGGCACGTCTTGCGGCGACGCGGCAACGCCGGGAGGATATGGGCCGCCCCCGGCCGGAACGCCAAGTCGGGCGGCGCGCGGCGACGCTGCTGGTGCTCTTTGCCGCACTCGGCGCGCTCCCGGCCGGGCTCTCCGCCGCGCCGGCCGAGCGCGCGCTCACCCTCGTCGCCTTCGGCGACAGCCTCACCGCGGGCTACCGCCTGCCGGCGGACGCCGCCTTTCCGGCCGCCCTGGAGCGGGCGCTGCGGGCCAAGGGCCACGCGGTCACGGTCGCCAATGCGGGGGTTTCGGGCGACACCACCACGGCCGGGCTCGACCGGCTCGACTGGTCGGTTCCTGACGGCACCGACGGCGTGATCCTCGAACTCGGCGGGAACGACATGCTGCGCGGCACCGATCCGGCTGTGACGCGCAAGGCCCTCGACGCGATCCTGGGCCGGTTGAGGGAGCGCAACATCCCGGTCCTGATCGCCGGGATGCGCGCCTCGGCCAATCTCGGGCCGGACTACGTCGCCCGCTTCGACGCGATCTTTCCCGACCTCGCCCGGAAATACGGGGCCACGCTCTACCCGTTCTTTCTTCAGGGGGTCGCCGGCGAGCGCGGCCTCAGCCTCGAGGACGGGATGCACCCGAACGCCAAGGGCGTCGAGGCCGTCGTCGCCGGAATCCTGCCCACCGTCGAGAGCTTCCTGGGTCAGCTGAAACCCTCCTCGCAGTGAGGCGCCCATGCCGCGGCTTTTCACGGGGCTCGAGATCCCGCCCGAGATCGGCGAGGCGCTGGCGCGCTTCCGCGGCGGCCTGCCCGGCGCGCGCTGGATCGAGCCCGTCGATTACCACATCACCCTGCGCTTCCTCGGCGACGTCGACGGCGCGGCCGCGGAGGATCTCTGCGAGGGGCTCGCGGAGGCGCGCCCGCGCGGGCCGATCCCGATCACGCTGGAAGGATTGTCGAGCTTCGGGGGCGACAAGCCGCGGGCCCTGTTCGCGGCCGTGGCCCCCGGGCTGGATCTTCTCGACCTGCAGGCCGAGCAGGAGCGCATCGCCCGCCGCGCCGGGGCCGAGCCGGAGCGGCGCAAGTTCACGCCGCACGTGACGCTGGCGCGGCTGCGCCGGGAGGCGAACCCGGAGGCGGTGGCGATGTATCTCTCCCAGGCCCCGATCTTCGAGCCCCTGCGCTTCACCGCGACACGGGTCGCGCTGTTCTCGGCGCGAGAATCGACCGGGGGCGGACCCTACGTGACGGAGGCGGTGTTCCCGTTCGCGTGAGCGGCGGGGCTCACAGCCGGCGCAGGGCCACGCTCTCGATGCGGTGGCTCGCGCCCTTGGCGAGGATCAGGCTCGCCCGCTGCCGGGTCGGCAGGATGTTCTCGCGCAGGTTCGGCAGGTTGATCGAGGTCCAGAGGTGGTCGGCGATGCGCAGCGCTTCCTCCTCCGGCACCTCGGCGTATTTCGCGAAGTAGGAGCGCGGGTCGCGGAAGGCCGTCTGGCGCAGCTTCATGAAGCGGGTCACGTACCAGCGGTGCAGGTCGTCCTCGTGCCCGTCGAGGTAGATCGAGAAGTCGAAGAAGTCCGAGACGAAGGGAATCGCGGTGCCGTCCCGCGGCAGGCGCGCCGGCTGGAGCACGTTCAGGCCCTCGACGATCAGGATGTCGGGGCTCTCCACCACCCGCTCCTCCCCGGGCACCCGGTCGTAGACGAGGTGCGAGTAGAGCGGGGCCGTCACCCGCTTGTGGCCGGCCTTCACATCGTGGAGGAACTGGAGGAGCGCCGCCGTGTCGTAGCTCTCCGGGAAGCCCTTCCGGTCCATTGCCCCGTGGCGGGCGAGCTCCGCGTTCGGCAGGAGGAACCCGTCCGTCGTGACGAGATCGACCTTCGGCGTGTTCGGCCAGCGGGCCAGCAGCGCGGCGAGGATGCGCGCCGTCGTCGACTTGCCCACCGCCACCGAGCCCGCCAGCCCGATGATGTAGGGCACCTTGGTCTCGCGCTCGGCGAGCAGGAAGCGCTGGGTCGCCTTGAACAGGCCCTGCGTGGCCGCGACGTAGAGCGAGAGCAGGCGCGACAGCGGCAGGTAGATCGCGACGACCTCCTCCACCGAGATCGGGTCGTTGATCGATTGCAGCCGCTCGATGTCCTCGGCCTTCAGGGTCAGCGGCGTGTCGGCGCGCAGCTGCGCCCATTCCTCCCGCTTGAACAGCCGGTAGGGCGAGAGGCTCTGCGGCCCCTCCCCCGTCACCGGGTCCTGACCGGGGCCGGGATCGGGCTCGGGGAGCGGATTCTGCGACCCGAAGACGGCGTTCACGTGTGGCGCCTCGCGGCCTTCTCGGCGAGGCCGCTCTGCGCCGTGCGCCTTGCGAGTTCCGCCATCACCTCGTCGAGCCCGACGCCGCCGGCCCGCAGCAGCACGACGAGGTGGTAGAGCACGTCGGCGGCTTCCGAGACGAGGCCCGCCCGGTCGCCCTGCACAGCGGCGATGGCCGCCTCGACCGCCTCCTCGCCGAGCTTCTTGGCGGGCTTGGCCGGGCCGCCGCTGAGGAGCTTCGCCGTGTAGGATTCGTCGACCGGCGCCGCGGCGCGGTCGGCCACGAGGGCGGCGAGGTCGTCGAGGGTGAAATCGCTCATGTCGCGGTCATGTCGCCAGGGCTGCGGGGCGCATCGTCGTCACCTGATGTTGCGCGAAACTGCGTCAACGCCGGACGCACGGCAAGCGCGGCCGCTGACACTCGGCGGCCTTTACACACCGAGGCGCATCGCGAGCCCGGCGGCGGCCATGTGGGCCTTGGCCTCCGCGACGCTCGCCTCGCCGAAATGGAAGATCGAGGCGGCGAGCACGGCGCTGGCGCCCCCGTCCCGCACCCCGGCCACGAGATCGTCGAGCCCGCCGACGCCGCCCGAGGCGATGACGGGCACGCTCACCGCGTCCGCGATCGCCCGCGTCAGGCCGAGATCGTAGCCCGAGCGCGTCCCGTCCTTGTCCATCGAGGTGACGAGGAGTTCGCCCGCGCCCCTGGCCGTGACGGTGCGGGCGAATTCGATCGCGTCGATGCCGGTGGGCGTGCGCCCGCCATGGGTGAAGATCTGCCAGGCGGCCGGCTCGCCCGGCGCGGAGGTGCGCTTGGCGTCGATCGCCACGACGATGCACTGGCTCCCGAACTTCTCCGCGGCGCGGGCCACGAAGTCGGGGTCCTTCACGGCCGCGGTGTTGATCGAGACCTTGTCGGCGCCGGCGAGCAGCAGGGTGCGGATGTCCTCGACCGTGCGCACGCCGCCCCCGACGGTGAGCGGCATGAAGCAGGCCTCGGCCGTGCGGCTCACCACGTCGAGGAGCGTGCCGCGGGCCTCGTGGCTCGCCGTGATGTCGAGGAAGCAGAGCTCGTCCGCGCCCGCCGCGTCGTAGGCCTTGGCGGATTCGACCGGGTCGCCGGCATCGCGCAGTTCGAGGAACTGCACGCCCTTCACGACGCGCCCGTCCTTCACGTCGAGGCAGGGGATGATGCGGGTCTTGAGCACGAGAGCCTCCCTACCGTCTCAGTGCGGCCCCCGCTCCGCCGCGCGGATCGCGGCGAGCGCCGCCGCCGGGTCGATGCGGCCGTCATAGAGGGCGCGGCCGGTGATGGCGCCGGCGAGCATCGCGCAATCCGGCTGGAGCAGGCGGTGCACGTCCTCGATCGAGGCGAGGCCGCCGGACGCGATGACGGGAATGCTGACGGCCTGCGCGAGCGCCAGGGTCATCTCGATGTTGAGCCCCTTCAGGATGCCGTCGCGGGCGATGTCGGTGTAGATGATCGCGGCGACGCCCGCGTCCTCGAAGCGGCGCCCGAGCTCCTCGGCCGTCATGCTGGAGGTCTGCGCCCAGCCCTCGACCGCGACGCGCCCGTCCTTGGCGTCGATGCCGACCGCGATCTTGCCCGGGTGGAGGCGGGCGGCCTCCCGCACGAAGGCCGGGTCGCGCACGGCCGCCGTCCCGATGATGACCCGGCTGACGCCCTTGGCGAGCCACGCCTCCAGGGTCTTCATGTCCCGGATGCCGCCGCCGAGCTGCACCGGCAGCCTCACCCGGGCGAGGATCGCGTCGACGGCCGCCGCATTCATCGGCGCGCCCGCGAAGGCGCCGTCGAGATCCACCACGTGCAGCCAGGAGAAGCCCTGCGCCTCGAAGGCCGCGCCCTGCGCCGCCGGGTCGTCGTTGAACACGACCGCCTGGGCCATGTCGCCCTGCACGAGGCGCACGCAGCGCCCTTCCTTGAGATCGATGGCGGGGAACAGGATCACGGTTCGGGGACTCGTCTCGGTGTGAGGGCCGCCGGCTCAGGGCCGCCAGCGCAGGAAGTTGGCGATGAGAGCGAGGCCCAGGCGCTGGCTCTTCTCGGGGTGGAACTGCGTGCCCGCGAGGTTGTCGCGCCCGACGATCGCCGTCACGGGACCGCCGTACTCGGTGTGGGCGACGACCTCCTCCGGCCGGTCCGCCTTGAGGGCGTAGCTGTGCACGAAATAGGCGTGCAGGCCGCCCTCGCCGGTCGCGATGCCGTCGAGGAGCGCGTGCGGCCTGTCCGGGTGGAGCGTGTTCCAGCCCATATGCGGCACCTTCAGCGCCGGGTCGGCGGGGCGGATCGGCCCGACATCGCCGGGGATCCAGTCGAGCCCGGCGGTGGTCTCGTATTCGAGCCCCCGGGTCGCCATCAGCTGCATGCCGACGCAGATGCCGAGGAAGGGCCGCCCGCGCCCGTGCACGGCCCCCGTCATCGCCTCGACCATGCCGGGCACCGCGTCGAGGCCGCGCCGGCAATCGGCGTAGGCGCCGACGCCCGGCAGCACGACGCGCTCGGCCGCCGCCACGACATCCGGCTCGCTCGTTAGCACGATGCGGGTGCGGTCGAGCCCGGCCTCGCGGGCGGCGCGCTCGAAAGCCTTCGCCGCCGAATGCAGGTTGCCCGAGCCGTAATCGATGATCGCGACGGTCTCCTCGCTCACGCTGGACACGTCCTCATGCTCGCGCGGCCGCTCACCGGCGGCCCTCTTGGAAGGGAAACATCCCGATGGCCCGCTCGGTCCCGCGGCTCGGCCCGGCCGGGAAGGCGGGGGCCACGGGCCGGGACGGCGCCGCGACGGGATCGAGCCAGCGCGCCATCAGGCGGCTCTCGGCCTCCGCGACCGAGCCCGCGACGACCGCGTCCCGCACCGGCCGGCCGCGGCGCGCGAGCGTCCAGCGGCGCAGGCTCGACGCCTCGAGGCCGATCAGGATCGAGACGAGGAGCGTGACGAGGGAACCCATGAAAGGCGACAGGCCGAGGACGCGACCCAGCACCGCCACCGCGACCAGCCCGGCGAGCACGCCGAGCCCCGCGAGCCAGAGGCGATGATAGAAGAACCACAGGGCGGAGAAGGCGAAGGCGCCCCAGGAGAACCCGTCCGGCACGATCTGCGCCCGGTCGAGCCCGAGCGACTCGCCAGCTCTCGCATCCCGCGGCAGGTGCAGCGTGTAGCTTCGCATGTCCCGTCCTCCTGCCCCGCGGGGCGGCGGCACGCCTCAGAGCGAGCCCTTGGTCGAGGGCACGCGGCCCTCCTCGCGCGCATCGACGGCGACGGCGCCGCGGAGCGCCCGCGCCAGCCCCTTGAAGCAGCTCTCGGCGATGTGGTGGGCGTTGTCGCCGTAGAGCGTCTCGACGTGCAGGGTAATCCCGGCATTCATGGCGAAGGCCTGGAACCACTCGCGCACCAGCTCGGTGTCGAACTGGCCGATCTTCTCGACGCGGAACTGCGTCCGGAAGACGAGGAACGGGCGGCCCGAGATGTCGAGCGCCACCCGGCTCAGGGTCTCGTCCATGGGAAGGTGGATGTCGGCGTAGCGCGCGATGCCGCGCTTGTCGCCGAGCGCCTTGGCGAAGGCTTGGCCGAGCGCGATGCCCGCATCCTCCGTGGTGTGGTGCTGGTCGACGTGGAGGTCGCCCTCGACCTTCACGGTCACGTCGAACAGGGCGTGCCGGGCGAACAGGTCCAGCATGTGGTCGAGGAAGCCGACGCCGGTGGCGATGTCGGCCTTGCCGGTCCCGTCGAGGTCGATCGAGACGGTGACGTCGGTCTCCGCCGTCCGGCGGCTGAGGCTGGCAGCGCGCATCGTGCCTTCAAGGGGTTCGCGGAGCCGGCAGGAGGGCCGGCTCGCGCCTTCTAAGCATCAAAGGGCCGCCTGTCACATCGGCGGCCGGCGAAAAGGCGGGGACGCGCCGCTCAGGCGCGCAGGACGCGGCCCGCCACCGCGTCGAGCTTGGCCACCAGGGCCGGGTCGCGGTGCTGCGCCCCCGTCATGATGGCGCCGTCGAGGGCCTTGTGCGACCCGACGGGGCAATCCTCGCGCGCGGCGGGAAAGTCGCGGGCGAGCCGGGCCACGAGCCGGGCCGCCCGGTCGGCATTGGCCCGGGCCACCGCGATCACGGAGGCGACGTCGACGGCGTCGTGGCCGGGGTGCCAGCAATCGAAATCGGTCACCATGGCGATGGTGGCGTAGGTGATCTCGGCCTCGCGGGCGAGCTTGGCCTCCGGCATGTTGGTCATGCCGATCACGTCGAAGCCCTGCGCCTTGTAGAACTTCGATTCCGCCAGCGAGGAGAATTGCGGCCCCTCCATGCAGACGTAGGTGCCGCCGCGATGGACCAGGATCTCCTCGGCTTCGGCCGCCGCGATGATCCGCCTCTGCAGCCCGGGCCCGACCGGATGGGCGAGGGAGACGTGGGCGACGCAGCCATTGCCGAAGAAGGACGAGGCGCGGCCATGCGTGCGATCGACGAACTGGTCGACGAGGACGAACAGGCCCGGATGCAGCTCGTTGCGGAACGAGCCGCAGGCCGAGAGCGAGACGAGATCGGTGACGCCGGCCCGCTTCAGCACGTCGATATTGGCGCGGTAGTTGATGCCGGACGGCGAGAGCCGGTGCCCGCGGCCGTGCCGGGGCAGGAACACGACCCGGGTCTCGCCGATGCGCCCGATCCGCAGGGCGTCCGAGGGCTCGCCCCAGGGCGAGCCGATCCGCTCCTCGCGCACCTCCTCCAGGCCCGGCAGGTCGTAGACGCCGGAACCGCCGATCACCCCGAGCACCGCTGCCGTCATGCCGTCGAGTCCGTTCGTGAGGGGCGCCGCGCGCCCGTGGCCTGCGCCGCGCCGGATGAGACAGGCGGGTGGCGCCCCCTCTCCCGTCCGGGAGAGGGCTGGGGTGAGGGATCAAGCCTGTCCGGAGAGGTCGCACGCCTCGCCCGGTCCGCGTCCCGCGAAACCGGCCTCTCCCGAACGGGAGCGGCGGCCCGCGCCGGCGACCCTGCACGCGCGCGGGGCGCGCCGCAAGGGCGGCCTTCAAACGAGAACGGGCCCCGCGCGGGGCCCGTCCGGCAAGGTTCGCGTGGCCGCGCGCCTCAGTAGGTCTTGTGCAGCTCCGGCTGGAGGCCGTGAACCTCCCCGCCGACATCCGCCCAGACCCGCTTCTTGACGTAATAGAGCAGGCCCGAGAGCAGGATCAGGAACAGGATCACCCGGAAGCCCAGCGCCTTGCGGGCCATCATGTGCGGCTCGGCCGCCCAGGCCATGAAGGCGGCGACGTCCTTCGAATACTGGTCGACCGTCTCCGGCACGACCGGCTCGCCCTTGTCGTTCTTCGGGTAGGTCACCTGCCCGTCGCTGATCGGCTTCGGCATCGCGATCAGGTGGCCCGGGTAATACTCGTTGTAGTAGGTGCCGGCCGGCACCTCCTTGCCCTCGGGCGGATCCTCGTAGCCGTTGAGAAGCGCGTGGATGTAGTCCACGCCCTGCTCGCTGTAGCCGACGAAGGGCAGCGCGTCGGAGATGAACCAGGGGAAGCCGCGCTCGTAGGTGCGGGCCTTGGCCAGCACCGAGAAGTCCGGCGGCGCCTTGCCGCCGTTCGCCGCGGCGGCCGCCTGGTCGTTCGGGAAGGGCGGCGGGAAGGTGTCGGCCGGGCGGCCCGGGCGCTCGAACATCTCGCCCGAATCGTTCGGCCCGTCCTTGACCTGATAGGTCGCGGCGAGCGCCTTGACCTGAGCGGCGCTGTAGCCCGGCCCGCCCTCCTGCGAGAGGTTGCGGAAGGCCACGAGCTTCATGCTGTGGCAGGCGGCGCAGACCTCCTTGTAGACCTGGAAGCCGCGCTGGAGCTGGGCCTGGTCGAACCGGCCGAACACCCCGGCATAGCTCCACTTCTCGCGCGGAGGCTGCGGCGCCTCGGCGCCGAGCGCGGGGAGCGCGGAGGCGCCGAGAAGGGCCGCGAACAGGGAGGCGGCGAGGACGCGTGTCGTCTTCATGTCTCTCTCGTGTCCCCTGTCCTCAACCCTTGGTCGTGGGCGCGGCGGCGGCACCCGCCGGCAGCCCCGAGCCGCTCACCTGCTTGCCCGGCCCGGTGACGCTCTCCAGGATCGAGCCCGGCAGCGCCTTCGGCGTCTCGAACAGGCCCACCAGCGGCATCACCAGGAGGAAGTGGGCGAAGTAGTAGGCGGTGCAGATGCGCGCCGCGAGGACGTATCCGCCCTCCGGGGGCTTCGCGCCGAGCCAGCCGAGCACGATGCAGACGATCACGAACAGCCAGAAGAACTGCCGGTAGATCGGCCGGTAGTTGGTCGAGCGGACGCGGGAAGTGTCGAGCCAGGGGGCGAAGGCGAGGATCAGGACCGCGCCGAACATCAGGATGACGCCACCGAGCTTGTCCGGCACCGCGCGCAGGATCGCGTAGAACGGCAGGAAGTACCATTCGGGCACGATATGGGCCGGGGTCACGGCGGGGTTGGCGGGCACGTAGTTGTCGGCGTGGCCGAGGTAGTTCGGCTGGTAGAAGATGAACCACGCGAACAGGATCATGAACACCACCGTGGCGAACACGTCCTTGATCGTCGCGTAGGGGGTGAAGGGCACCGCGTCCTTGCCGGACTTGATCGGGATGCCGGTCGGGTTGTTCTGCCCCGTGACGTGGAGCGCCCAGACGTGGAGCACGACGACGCCGGCGATCATCCAGGGCAGGAGGTAGTGCAGCGAGAAGAAGCGGTTGATGGTCGGGTTGCCGACCGAGTAGCCGCCCCAGAGCAGGCTCTGGATCGTGTCGCCGACCACGGGGATCGCCGCCAGGATGTTGGTGATGACGGTCGCGCCCCAGAAGCTCATCTGGCCCCACGGCAGGGTGTAGCCGAGGAAGGCGGTGGCCATCATCAGCAGGTAGATGATGACGCCCAGGATGTAGAGCACCTCGCGCGGGGCCTTGTAGGAGCCGTAGTAGAGGCCGCGGAAGATGTGGATGTAGACCGCCACGAAGAACATCGAGGCGCCGTTGGCGTGCGCGTAGCGCAGCAGCCAGCCGTAATTCACGTCGCGCATGATGTGCTCGACGGAGTTGAACGCCTCGGTCGCGGTGGCCGTGTAGTGCATCGCCAGCCAGACGCCGGTGACGATCTGGATGCCGAGCATCGCGATCAGGATCGCGCCGAAGGTCCAGAAGTAGTTCAGGTTCCGCGGCACCGGGAACGCGATGAACGAGGAGTGGATCAGGCCCGCGATCGGCAGGCGCGACTCGAACCACTTCGCGAAGCGGCTCTTCGGGACGTAGGTGGTGGCGTGAGCGCTCATGGTGCTACCCGCATCTCCCTCAGGTCAGGCCGCGGCCTTGCCGCCGCCCTCTTCGCCGATCCGGATCTTGGTGTCGGACTGGAAGGCGTAGGGCGGGACGGGCAGGTTGCTCGGGGCGGGGCCGCGGCGCACGCGGCCGGAGGCGTCGAAGAGGGACCCGTGGCAGGGGCAGGCCCAGCCGTCATAGGGTCCCGAATGGCCCGCCGGCACGCAGCCGAGATGCGTGCAATTGCCGTAGACCACGAGCCACTTCTCGTGGCCCTCCTTGGTGCGAGCGGCGTCGGTCTGCGGATCGATCAGATCGGACATCGGGACCGCGCGGAGATCCTGGATCTCCTTCTCGGTCCTGTTGCGCACGAAGATCAGCTTGCCGCGCCAGAAGACGTTGATGATCTGGCCGTCCTGGATCGGGGCGAGATCGACCTCGATCGGCGCGCCGGCCGCGATGGTGGCGGCGTCCGGGGCCATCGAGGAGACGAAGGGCCACGCCACGGCGCCGACGCCCACGGCGAGGCCCGCTCCGGTGGCGAGGAAGAGGAAATCGCGTCGCGTTCCGTCAGCCCCGTGCGGGGCGGCAACGCCTGTGGCCGCGGTGTCTGCCAAGGTCGGAAACTCCAAGCATGCAAACGACGGGTCCGGCCGCGTCTGACCGGCGGCCGGGACCTATGAGGCTCGTGAGGAACGCCAGCCCGTGGGGGACCGAAGCATTATCGTTCTAAAGTGTGCAATGCGACCGCGCGTCGCCCGAAGTCAAGCTGACCCGCGCCGCAGCGGTGCACAATCGGCAGGATTGTGGCCGCGGCCCCCGCTCCCGGGCGAGGGCGCCGCATTCCGGGCGCGTGGCGGGCCCGGCGCGGCGCGTCGAGGCGCCTCTACCGGGCCGTCCCGATGGCCCGCCCCGGCCGCCGGAGCCCGGTGAGCCGGAACCAGCGGGCGACGAGGAGGCAGGCCACCACGAGGAGGCCCGCGCAGAAGCCGAGCCAGATGCCTTTTCCCTCGAGCCCCGCGCCCCAGGCGAGGCCGGCGCCGACCGGCACCCCGATGCCCCAGTAGCCCACGAGCGCGATCAGCATGGGCACGCGCGTGTCCTGGAGCCCCCGCAGCATCCCGAGGGCCGCCGATTGCACGCCGTCCGACACCGCGAACAGGGCGGCGAGCAGCAGGAAGCCGATCGCGGTGGGAAGGACCGCGGCGTTCTCGGGGGCCGAGAGGTCGAGGAAGAGGCCGATCAGGGTCTCGGGCAGGCTCACCTGCACCAGCGCACACAGCGCCATGAAGCCGAGGGCGAGGCCGAGCGCCACCAGCCCCGCGCGGCGGATTCCGGCCGCGTCCCGGGCGCCGTAGGCGAGGCCGACCCGCACGGTCGCGGCCTGCGCGATGCCGTTCGGCACCATGAAGCAGAAGGCCGCGATCTGGATCACGACTGCGTGCGCGGCGAGCTGCGCCGTGCCGAACAGGCCCATGCCGAGCACCGCCGCCTCGAACAGGCCGGCCTCGGCGAGGCCGGTCGCGGCCATCGGCACGCCGAGGCCGGCGAGCATCTTCAATCGCGCCGGATCGAACCGCCAGAGCCGGTGCAGCATCCGGTGCCGCCGGAAGCCCGGATCGGCCACGACCACGGCGCAGAGGGCGGCGAGGCTGAGGAAGGCGGTGAGCGTGGTCCCGAGCGCGACCCCGACCGGGCCGAGCCCCAGGCCCCCCTCGAAGGCGAGCGAGACCGCGAGGAGCACGTTCACGGGCAGCGCCGACAGGCTCACCGCGAGCGGCCAGCCCGGCCGCTGCAGGGCGGTCAGGGTCGAGCGCAGGACGAGGAACAGGAGGGCCGGCCACATCGCCCATTGCAGGCCGCGCATGTAGGTGCCGGCCGCGTCCGCGAGCTCGGCCGGCTCGCCGAGCGCGTGCAGCAGCGCGCCGGTGTGCCAGAGGAGCAGCATCAGCGGTAAGGCGGCGATCGTCGCCGCCCAGAACCCGGCCCGCACGATCCGGCGGACCTCGTCCGCGTCCCCGGCCGCGGCCGCGCCCGTCCGCGCCCGCCCCCGCGTCTCCGCGATCAGGGGCGCCACCGCCATGGTCAGGCCGATGCCGCAGATGAACAGCACGAAGTACAGGCTCGTCGCGAGCGCGCCCGCGGCGACCGGCCCGGCACCGAGGCGGCCGAGGATCACCACGTCGCTCGTCACGAGGCCGTGCTGGGCGAGGTTCGTGAGGACGAGGGGGGCGGCGAGCGCGAGGGTGGCGCGAAGCTCCGTGCCGCGGGGGCGACGGATCGCCCGTTCCCGCGCGCCGGGCGCCGCGAGGCCGAGTGCCGACATGATGTCCGAGATCCCGAGATGGCGTGCGGGCGGCGCTCCGGCCCGTCGATTCGTTGCGTGCGTCGATGGCCGGAGGGTCTAGCGCCGGACCACGTCAGGAATTCGACGCTCCTGCGCGTCGCCCGGCCCGTCTCCCGGACCGTCCCCGGAACCGTCGCCTTTGCGGTCGGCGAGGAAGCCGCCCGATTGCCGCTCCCAGAGGCGGGCGTAGAGGCCGCCACGGCGGATCAATTCCGCGTGCGTCCCCTCCTCCACGATCCGTCCCTCGTCGATGACGATGAGCCGGTCGAGGGCGGCGATGGTCGAGAGGCGGTGCGCGATGGCGAGCACGGTCTTGCCCGCCATCAGGGTGTCGAGGGATTCCTGGATCGCCGCCTCGACCTGGCTGTCGAGGGCCGAGGTCGCCTCGTCGAGGATGAGGATCGGGGCATCCTTCAGGATCACCCGGGCGATGGCGATGCGCTGGCGCTGGCCGCCCGAGAGCTTCACCCCGCGCTCGCCCACCTGCGCCTCGTAGCCGCGCCGGCCCTTGTGGTCGGCGAGGTCGCGGATGAAGCCGTCGGCATGGGCGAGGCGCGCCGCCCGCTCGATCTCGGCCTCGTTCGCCTCGGGCCGGCCGTAGGCGATGTTGTCGCGGATCGAGCGGTGCAGGAGCGAGGTGTCCTGCGTCACGACCGCGACGGCCGAGCGCAGCGAATCCTGGCTCACGCCGGCGATGTCCTGCCCGTCCACGAGGATGCGGCCGCCCTCGAGGTCGTGCAGGCGCAGGAGCAGCGAGGTGATCGTGGTCTTGCCCGCGCCGCTGACGCCGACGAGGCCGACCTTCTCGCCCGCCCGGATCGTGAGGTTCAGGTCCTCGATGACGTCGGCGTCGCTCCGGCCGTAATGGAAGTCGACGCCCTCGAAGCGGATCTCGCCGCCGGTCACGCGGAGCGTCCCGGCGTCGGCGGCGTCGACGACCGCGTGCGGGCGCGAGACCGTCTGCATGCTCTCCTGGATGACGCCGACATTCTCGAAGATGCCGCGCACCGTCTGCATCACCCAGCCCGACATGGCGATGAGGCGCAGCACCAGGGCGAGGCCGGCCGCGGCCTCCCCCGTGGTCAGGCCGTTGCGCTGCCAGAGCAGGAAGCAGACGCTGCCCGTCGCCAGGATCAGGAGGCTGTTGAGGATGCCGAGCAGCCCCGTCGTCGCCGTGACGAGGCGGAACTGGTGCAGGTAGGCCTTCGTGTGGACGTCCACCGCCTCGCGCACGGCGGCGCGCTCCTCCTGCGTGCGGGCGAAGAGCTTGACGGTGAGGATGTTGGTGTAGCTGTCGACCACGCGCCCGACGAGGGTGGAGCGGGTGTCGGCGGTGGCGTGCGAGCGCTTGCGGGCGCGCGGCACGAACCAGGCCGTGAGCGCGGCGTAGGCCACGACCCAGGCGACGACCGGCAGCGCCAGCCAGGGCGAGATCGAGCCGAACAGGCCGACCGCGGTGACGGCGTAGATCGCCACGTAGAGCAGCGTGTCGATGAAGACGACGGCGAGCTCGCGCACGGCCGGCCCCACCTGCACCACCCGGTTGGCGAGGCGGCCCGCGAAATCCGCCTGGAAATACGAGAGCGAGTGGCCGAGCGTGTAGAGATGGGCGCGCCAGCGGACCTGGTTCGTGGCCTGGGGCACGACGAGCTGGTTCGAGACGGCCTCGTGCAGCCAGATCGAGATCGGGCGCACCACCCCCACGAGCACGAACGCCGCCACAATGGCGAGGCCGTGCTCGTGCAGGACGCTCGCCCGGTCGGCGGTGCTCATCAGGTCGATGAACCAGCGCATCAGCAGGTAGAGCGAGGCCTCGATCGTGCCCGCCACGAGGGAGATGACGAGTAGCACGAGGAGCGCCGCCCGGATCGGCCGCAGGTAGAAGGCCGCGAAGCCGAGCACGGTCTTCGGCGGCATGCGCCCCTCGTCGAAGGGCGCGAACGGGTCGATGCGGCGCTCGAGCCAGTCGAGGAACATGGGGCTGGACCGGTTTCCGGGTGAGCCCCCCGATGTATGCGCTCTTGACGCTCTGCCAACCGGGCGGCCATGCCGCACGGGTCCCTGCCTCGTGACGGTTCGATGCTGCGCCTCGCCCTCTACCAGCCCGACATACCCCAGAACACCGGCACGATGCTGCGCATGGCGGCCTGCCTCGGGCTCGCCGTCGAGATCATCGAGCCGGCCGGCTTCGACGTCTCCGACCGGCACCTGCGCCGCTCCGGCCTCGACTATCTCGATCACGTGGCGATCACCCGCCACCGCTCCTGGGCCGCGTTCGAGGCGTGGCGGCGCGGGGCCGGGCACCGCCTCGTCCTCGCCACCACGCGCGGCGCCCTGCCCTACACGGACTTCGCCTTCGCCCCCGGCGACTGCCTCCTGATGGGCCGCGAATCGGCGGGCGTGCCCGAGAGCGTCCACGCGGCGGCGGATGCCCGCATCGTCGTGCCGATCCAGGCGGGGCTGCGCTCGCTCAACGTCGCGGTCTGCGCCGCGATGATCCTCGGGGAGGCGATCCGGCAGACGGGCGGCCGGCCGGGCGGGCAGATGGGCGCGGAGGGCGCTCCCAGTCCTCCGGGCACGACCTGAACCACGCGTCGCGGTGCTGCCGACGCCTTGGCCCGGGGGGAGCCGGAGCGTGAGAGCGAAAAGGTCAGGTCTGAACAGTTCCGGCGATCTCAGTTGATCAAGATGCGCGGGCTGGACGGTCATAATGTAGGCAGAGTCAGCAATCACTGCGGGCGTTATCTGATTTTTAGTCAATGAACGGCTTATCTGAGCAGTAGAGACACGCCGTCTGACCTGAAGGGCGCGCCCTTGCTCGACGCCGGCATCGCACCGATCGACGCCCCGGCGCCGGGCCTGACGACCATCTCGCGCCTCACCGCGGAGGTGAACCGCGTCGCCTGCGAGAAGATCGGCCGGATCCAGCAGATCACCTCCCAGACGAAGATGCTGGCGCTGAACGCGCTGATCGAGGCGGCGCGGGCGGGAGACCAGGGGCGCGGCTTCTCGGTCGTCGCCCAGGAGGTGCGGGCTGTCGGGGCGGAGGTCGAGGCCATCGCCCGCGAACTCGAGACCCACCTCTCCGGACGCATCGGCGAGTTGCAGCGGGCTGTCGGGGCGATGGCGGTGCGGGCGCAGGGCGACCGGCTCGTCGATCTGGCGCTCAACGCGGTCGAGCTCATCGACCGCAACCTGTACGAACGGACCTGCGACGTGCGCTGGTGGGCGACCGACGCGGCCGTGACGGATTGCGCCGCGCGCCCCTGTGCCGAGGCCGCCGCGCATGCGGGCGAGCGCCTCGGCGTGATCCTGTCCGCCTACACGGTCTACCTCGACATCTGGCTCTGCGACGCCGACGGGACGGTGCTCGCCAACGGCCGGCCCGACCGTTACCCCCGCGTCCGGGGCGCGCGCGTCGCGGACGAGCCGTGGTTCCGGGAGGCCACGGGCCTTCGCGACGGCGATTCCTACGTCTGCGCCGACGTGGCCCGCGAGGCGCGCCTCGGGGGGGCTCCCGTCGCCACCTTTGCGGCCGGCGTGCGCGAGGGCGGGCGGGCACAGGGGCGCACGCTCGGCGTTCTCGCCGTGCACTTCGATTGGGAACCGCAGGCGCGGGCCATCGTGCAGGGCGTGCGCCTTGCGCCCGAGGATCGCGGGCGGACCCGCGTGCTGCTGGTCGACGCGCATCGCCGGGTGCTCGCGGCCTCGGACGAGCGCGGGGCTCTGTCCGAGACCCTCCCCTTCGCGCCGGGAGACCGGGCGAGCGGCGTCGCGACCGATCCGCGCGGCGCGGTCACCGCCTTCCACCGCACGCCCGGCTACGAGACCTATCGCGGCCAGGGCTGGTACGGCGTCATCGTCCAGGGGCCGGCCTGACTTGGCACGTCGCGGCGGAACCTCGCTCCGCCGAATTGACGGCTTGCCCGCCGGATGGGAAAGCCTGATCCCATGACGGACGCCCCGATTCCGAAGCCCGCCCCCCTGCCCTCCGAGGGCGATCTGACCGCCCTGAAGAGCGAGGCGGCCGCCTGGTTCGCCACGTTGCGCGACCGGATCGTCGCCGCCCTCGAGGCGATCGAGGACGAGGCGTCGGGACCGTTCCATCCGGACGCCCCGGTCGAGGCGGGCCGCTTCGAGAAGACGCCCTGGCAGCGGACCGACCACAGCGGCGCGCCGGGCGGCGGCGGCGTCATGGCGATGATCAAGGGCCGGGTCTTCGAGAAGGCCGGGGTGCATATCTCGACCGTTCACGGCGAGTTCGCGCCCGAGTTCCGGGCGCAGATGCCGGGCGCGGCGGAGGACCCGCGCTTCTTCGCGACGGGCATCTCGCTCATCGCCCATCCGTGGAACCCGAACGTGCCCACGGTGCACATGAACACCCGCTTCGTGGTGACCACCAAGGCGTGGTTCGGCGGCGGGGCCGACCTGACCCCGGTGCTCGACCGGCGGCGCAGCCAGGAGGACCCGGACGCGAAGGCCTTCCACGCGGCGCTCCGCGCGGCCTGCGAGGCGCATGCCCCGGCCGCGGATTACGCCCGCTACAAGGCGTGGTGCGACGAGTATTTCCACCTGAAGCACCGGGACGAGCCCCGCGGCATCGGCGGCATCTTCTACGACTATCACTGGACCGGCGACCCGCAGGCGGACCTCGCCTACACCCGCGACGTCGGCCAAGCCTTCCTCAAGGTCTATCCCGAGATCGTGCGGGCGAACCTCGCCGCGCCCTGGACCGAGGCCGACCGGCTGGAGCAGCAGGTGCGGCGCGGGCGCTACGTGGAGTTCAACCTGCTCTACGATCGCGGCACCATCTTCGGCCTGAAGACCGGCGGCAACGTCGCCTCGATCCTGTCCTCGCTGCCGCCCACCGTCCGCTGGCCGTGAGCGACCTGCCGACGCGCTTCGCCCCGCAGCAGGACGCGGCGCTGAAGGCCATCGACGCGTGGCGAAGAGGGGGCGGCGCGCAGGTCTTCCGCCTGTTCGGCTATGCCGGCACCGGCAAGACCACGCTCGCCCGCCGCATCGCCGACGATGTCGACGGCCCGGTCGTGTTCGGCGCCTTCACGGGCAAGGCGGCCTCGGTGATGCGCCAGAAGGGCTGCCACGACGCGCAGACGATCCACAGCCTGATCTACCGCACCAAGGAGACGGACGAGGGCGGCCCGACCTTCACCCTCAACCGCTCCGGCCCGGCGGCGAAGGCCGAGCTCATCGTCATCGACGAGTGCTCGATGGTCGATTCCGACCTCGGCAGCGACCTCCTCTCCTTCGACAAGCCGGTCCTCGTGCTGGGCGACCCGGCCCAGTTGCCCCCGGTGCGCGGCGGCGGCTTCTTCACGGAGGCCGAGCCCGACGTGATGCTGACCGACGTCCATCGCCAGGCCGCCGACGACCCGATCGTCCGGATGGCCATGACGGTGCGCGAGGGCGGGCGGCTCGATCGCGGCGATTACGGCCTGAGCCGCGTGATCTCCCGGCGCGATCTCGACCCGATGATGGTGCTCGAATCCGATCAGGTCCTGGTCGGCATGAACAAGACGCGCCGCCTCTACAACAACCGCATCCGCGAACTCGGCGGGCAGACCGACCCGATGCCGGCGGTCGGCGAGAAGCTGGTCTGCCTCAGGAACGACCGGACGAAGGGGCTCCTCAACGGCTCGACCTGGACGGTGCACGCGCTCCGCGCCCCGCCGCGCCCCGACACGGTCCGCCTCGACGTGGTCCCGGAGGACGACCCGGCGCTCCGCCGCCGCCCGACCGACATCAAGGTCCTGCGCGCCGTGATGGAGGGCTCGGAGGAGGAGATCCCGGCCTTCCTGCGCCGGGAGACCGACGAGTTCACCTACGGCTACGCGCTCACCGTGCACAAGGCGCAGGGCTCGCAATGGGACAAGGTGGTGCTCTTCGACGAATCCTTCGCCTTCCGCGAGCACCGCGCCCGCTGGCTCTATACCGGCCTGACGCGCGCGGCCCAGGCGATCACCGTCGTGACCTGAGCCCGGGTTGCCGGGCCTCGGGCGGGCATGCCACACAGGCGGGGAGGAGGATCGGCGATGGTTCTGACGGGAGGTTGCCGCTGCGGCGCGGTCCGCTACGCCGCCGAGGGCGCGCCGGCCCATTCGTCCCTCTGCCACTGCGCCGATTGCCGCCGCTCGGCCGGGGCGCCGATGGTGGCCTGGGCGCTGTTCCCGCAGGAGCGCCTCGCGATCACCGGCGAGCCCGTGCGCTACGAATCCTCGCCCGGCACGCTGCGGGAATTCTGCGGGACCTGCGGCACGGGGCTCTTCTACCGGAACGAATCCATCTTTCCGGGGCAGGTCGACGTTCAGACCGCGACCCTCGACGATCCCGATGCCCTGCCCCCGCAGGCCCGAATCCAGACCGCGGAGGCGCCCGGCTGGTTCGAGCGGTTCGACGCGCTGCCCCGCTTCGGGCGCTTCCCGGGATAGGGTTGGAGCGCCGCTCCGGAGCGCCTACCTGAGCGCGGTATCGATGTCCCCGACCGGAGCGTTCCGTGCCCCATCCCGAATCCGGCCAGCCGCCGCAGATGCATGCCACCACGATCCTGATGGTGCGCAAGAACGGGCGCGTCGTCATCGGCGGGGACGGGCAGGTGAGCCTCGGCCAGACCATCGTGAAGGGCAACGCCCGCAAGGTGCGGCGGCTCGCCAAGGGCGCGGTGATCGGCGGGTTCGCGGGCGCGACCGCCGACGCCTTCACCCTGTTCGAGCGCCTGGAGGCCAAGCTCGAGCAATATCCGGGGCAGCTCACCCGCGCCTGCGTCGAGCTGACAAAGGATTGGCGCACCGACCGCTATCTCCGCCGCCTCGAAGCGATGATGCTGGTCGCCGACAAGGATGTCGGCCTCCTGCTCTCGGGCAGCGGCGACGTGCTGGAGCCAGAGGGGGGCGTCATGGCGATCGGCTCGGGTGGCAATTTCGCCCTCGCCGCCGCGCGGGCGCTCGAAGACAGCGCGCACGATGCGGAGGCGATCGTGCGCCGCGCGCTCGGCATCGCGGCCGAGATCTGCGTCTACACGAACGGCAACCTCGTCATCGAAGCGCTCGATACGGCGACTGACTGATTTTTAGTCACGTTAACCGTGTCTTGAGCAGTTTCTTGCAACGTCCGCAGGAGGGAATGCGCCTGTAGGTTGCAAAATGCAGATCAAGACCAAGATCCTCGGCTTCGTCGGAGCCTGCACGCTCGTCACGCTCACGGGCGCGGCGGTCAGTATCACCACGCTGCACACGTTCAACGATGCGATCACGGATGTGAAGCGCACGTCGGTGCACGCGCTCAACGGGGCGAATCTCAACCGGCTCGTGACCGAGGTGGTGGTGGAATCCCGCGGCATCTACGCCTCCGCGGACACGGCCGAAGCGAGGAAATACGCCGACGGGCTCATGAAGAGCCTCGCCGCGCTGAACGCGCTCCTCAAGGAATGGACGCCCCTCGTCTCCGACGCCGACCGGCCCGTCTTCGAGCAGGTTCTCAAGGACGCGGCCGCCTTCACGGCGTTGCGGTCCGAGCTGGCCAAGCGCGGCGTCGAGGTGTCGCCCAAGGCTGCGACCGAACTCGGCTTCAACGACGAGAACCGGGCGAACCGCAAGGCCTTCCAGGCCGGCGTCGATTCCCTCGTGCAGAGGAGCCGGGCCCAGGTCGAGGCGATCGACAAGGCGACCGATGACCTCTACGCGGAGCGGCTGCGTCTCCTCCTGCTCATCGCCGTCGGCGGCGCGCTGGCCTGCGCGGCGCTCGGCGGCTTCGTCGGCTACCGGCAGATCTCGCGGCCGCTGGCGGGCGTCGCGGCGGCGATCCGCCGGCTCGCCGAGGGCGATCACAACCTGCCGCCGGTGAGCCCCACCCGCGACGAGATCGGTGCGATCTGGCGCAGCATGCAGGTCTTCGCGGCCTCGATGCAGGAGACGGCGGATCTGCGCCGCAACCAGGACCTCGCGAGCAACGAGGCGAGCACCCGCAAGCGCGTCGAGATGAACGGCCTCGCCGACCGCTTCCAGGGCAGCGTCGGCGGCTTGGTGCGCACCCTCGCGGACGCGGCCTCCGAGCTGGAGCACACGGCCCGCACCCTGGCCTCGAACGCCGAGCAGACGAACCGGCAATCGAGCGCCGTGATGGCGGCGGCCAACGAGACCTCGATGAACGTCCAGGCCGTCGCCACCGCGACGGAGGAACTGGCCGCCACCGCCAACGAGATCGGCATGCAGGTCACCCAGACCTCGCAGGCCGCGTCCGGCGCCGTCGAGAGCGCGCGCCGCACCAACGAGCGCGTGCAGATGCTCGCCCGCAGCGCCTCCAGCATCGGCGAGGTCGTCGCCCTGATCTCGAACATCGCCGGCCAGACGAACCTGCTGGCGCTCAACGCCACGATCGAGGCGGCGCGGGCCGGTGAGGCGGGACGGGGCTTCGCCGTCGTCGCCGCCGAGGTGAAGGAACTGGCCTCGCAGACCGCGCGCGCCACCGACGAGATCACGGCGCAGATCGCCACCATCCAGGACGCCACGCGGGACACGGTCAGCGCCATCGGCGAGATCAGCGACACGATCGGCACGGTGCACCAGATCGCCCTCGGCGTCGCCGCCGCGGTCGAGGAGCAGCAGGTCGCGACCCAGGAGATCGCCCGCAGCGTCAACGATGCGGCGCGCGGCACGCAGGCCGTCACCGAGACGATGGCCCAGGTGCAGCGCGTGGCGCTCCAGGCCGGCAGCGGGGCGACGCAGGTCCTCGCCGCGGCGGGCGACCTCAGCCGCCAGTCGGAGACCCTCGGCCGGGAGGTCGACGGCTTCGTGAGCGGCGTGCGCGCGGCCTGAGCCCGGCCGAAAAGACGCGGCCGTGCCTTTCGGGGCCGGCCGCGGACGCTTAAATCCCCGGCAGGACGGCCGCCACCCCGGCGCGGGAGGGCGGGCAGGGGCTTGGCCGGTGGACGATTCGGATTTCCTTCAGCGCGCGGTGGCCCGCGGCATCGTGAGCGAGGCGCAGGCGGCCGCCCTCGCCGCGCTCCGCCGCGAGGGCGGCCCGGCATCGTCCGATCTCGCCGACGAGGACGAGCGCGTGCGCTTCGTCACCGGCTTTTCCGACATCTTCGTGACGATCGGCATCCTCCTGGTGCTCGGCACGACGGCCTCCCTCGCGACCGCACGCCTGGGGCCGTCCGCGGGATCGGCCCTCGTCGCGGGGCTGGCCTGGGGGCTCGCGGAGCTGTTCTCCCGCCGCCGCCGCATGGCGTTGCCGAGCATCGTCCTCCTCGCGGCCTTCGTCGGTGCCGCCTTCATGGCGGTGGGCAGCGCGATCTCGCCCGACCTGCGATTCTGGAGCGTCGTCACGGGCCGCACGGCGGCGACCGAGGCGGGCGTGCTCGCCCAGATCTGGGCCGCGCTCGCGGCCGGGGCGCTCGCCGCCCTCCTCTATCGCCGCTTTCGCGTCCCGATCACCGTCGCCGCCGGCGTCGCGATCCTCGTCGTCGGCGCCTTCGGCCTCCTCGACGCGGTCCGGCCGGACTGGGGCGGGGCGGGGCGCTCCGGGCTCGCCGCGGCCCTCGGCCTCGCGGTCTTCGCCCTCGCCATGCGCTTCGACCTGTCCGACCCGGGCCGGGTCACGCGCCGCACGGACATCGCCTTCTGGCTGCATCTCCTGGCGGCGCCTCTCATCGTCCATCCGGTGCTCGGCCTGATCCAGGCGGGCGGGACGGGTCCGGCCACGGCCTCCCTCGTCCTCGCCCTCGTTTGGGTCCTCGCCCTCGTCGCCCTCGTCACCGACAGGCGGGCGATCCTCGTCTCGGGCCTCGTCTACGCGAGCGTGGCGCTCGGGACGCTGATCCGGGAGGCGGGTTTCGCCAACGGGGCCCTGCCCTACAGCCTCCTCGTCCTCGGGCTGTTCGTGCTGGCCCTGAGCATCGCCTGGAAGGACCTGCGCCGCCTCACGCTGCGCGCGCTTCCCCCCTCGCTCGCGGCCCGTCTGCCGCACCCGATAGGAGCCCGATGACCACCTTCTCCCCCCGCGAGATCGTCTCCGAACTCAACCGCTTCATCGTCGGCCAGCACGATGCCAAGCGCGCGGTCGCCATCGCCCTGCGCAACCGCTGGCGGCGCCAGCAGCTGAAGGGCCCGCTGCGCGACGAGGTCGCGCCCAAGAACATCCTGATGATCGGGCCGACCGGCTGCGGCAAGACCGAGATCGCCCGCCGCCTCGCCCGGCTCGCGGGCGCGCCCTTCCTCAAGGTCGAGGCCACCAAGTTCACCGAGGTCGGCTACGTCGGTCGCGACGTCGAGCAGATCGTGCGCGACCTCGTCGAGGTCGGCATCGGCCTGCGGCGCGAGGAGAAGCGCCGCGGGGTCAAGGCCAAGGCGGAGGCGGCCGCCGAGAACCGCATCCTCGACGCCCTCGTCGGCCCGACCGCGAGCCAAGCGACCCGCGACAGCTTCCGCAAGAAGCTGCGCAACAGCGAACTCGACGACAAGGAGGTCGAGCTCGAACTCGCCTCCGGCCCGCCCGCCGGCCTGCCGATGTTCGACATCCCCGGCGTGCCGGGCGCCTCGATGGGGGCGATCAACCTCGGCGACATGCTGGGCAAGGCGCTCGGCGGCGCGAAGGGCAAGCCGCGCCGCGTCACCGTGCGCGACGCCTACGCACCGCTGCTCGCCGAGGAATCCGACAAGCTCGTCGACAACGACGCCCTGATCCAGGAGGCCGTCCGCGAGGTCGAGGACAACGGGATCGTCTTCCTCGACGAGATCGACAAGATCTGCGCCCGCGAGGGGCGCTCGGGCGCCGACGTCTCCCGCGAGGGCGTGCAGCGCGACCTCCTCCCCCTGATCGAGGGCACCACGGTCGCCACCAAGCACGGGCCGGTCAGGACCGACCACGTCCTGTTCATCGCCTCGGGCGCCTTCCACGTCTCGAAGCCCGCCGACCTCCTGCCGGAGCTGCAGGGCCGCCTGCCGATCCGGGTGGAGCTCGCGCCCCTGACGGTCGAGGATTTCAAGCAGATCCTCACCACGACCGAGGCGAGCCTGCTCAAGCAGACGGTGGCGTTGCTGGAGACGGAGGGCGTCACCCTCGCCTTCACGGAGGATGCGGTCGACGCGCTCGCCCGCGTCGCGGTGGAGGTGAATTCCTCGGTCGAGAACATCGGCGCCCGCCGCCTCCAGACGGTGCTGGAGCGGGTGATCGACGACATCTCCTTCACGGCGACCGACCGCTCGGGCGAGACGGTCACGATCGACGCCGCCTACGTGCGCGACCGCGTGGAGAGCCTCGCCGCGAACGCGGATCTCAGCCGCTTCATCCTCTGACCGGCCGGGAGGCGGCCCCGCCACGGCAGCGTGGCGGGGCCGTTTCCCCGGGATGCGAGGGCTGCTGCCCCTCAGTGCCGGAAGTGCCGGTGCCCCGTGAACACCATGGCGAGCCCGGCCTCGTCGGCTGCCGCGATCACCTCCGCGTCGCGCATCGAGCCGCCGGGCTGGATCACCGCCGTGGCGCCGGCCTCGGCCGCCGCGAGCAGGCCGTCCGCGAAGGGGAAGAAGGCGTCCGACGCCACCACGGCGCCCTTGGCCAGGCTCTCGGCGAGGCCGAGGCTCCTGGCCGCTTCCGCGGCCTTCCAGGCGGCGATGCGCGAGGAATCCACCCGCGACATCTGCCCCGCGCCGATGCCGACCGTCGCGCCGCCCTTCGCGTAGACGATGGCGTTCGACTTGACGTGCTTGGCGACCCGGTAGGCGAACCGCAGGTCGGCGGATTCGGCCTCGCTCGGCGCCCGCTTCGTCACGACGGTGAGCGGCATGTCGTCCACGACGGCGTTGTCCCGGCCCTGGACGAGCAGCCCGCCCGAGAGGCTGCGCACGGTCTCGCCGGGCGCCCGCGGGTCCGGCAGGCCGCCGGCGAGGAGCAGGCGCAGGTTCTTCTTGGCCGCGACGATCGCGATCGCGTCCTCCGACGCGTCGGGCGCGATGATCACCTCCGTGAAGATCTCGACGATCCTGCGCGCGGCGTCCGCGTCGAGGGGGCGGTTCAGCGCCACGATGCCGCCGAAGGCCGAGGTCGGGTCGCAGGCGAGCGCCCGCTCGTAGGCCTCCAGCAGGCTGGCCCCCTCCGCGACCCCGCAGGGATTGGCGTGCTTGATGATGGCGACAGCCGCGGCGCGGGCCGGATCGAACTCGGCGACGCATTCGTAGGCCGCGTCCGTGTCGTTGAAGTTGTTGTAGGAGAGTTCCTTGCCCTGGAGCTGGCGGGCACTCGCGATGCCCGCCCGGACGATCCCGGGAGCCCGGTAGAAGGCCGCGGATTGGTGCGGGTTCTCGCCGTAGCGCAGGCCCTGCGCGAGGCTGCCGCCGAAGGCGCGGAAGGCGGGGGTCCCGTTCGCCTCGATCTCCCCGGCCAGCCAGTTGGCGATCGCAGCGTCGTAGGCGGCGGTGCGGGCGAAGGCCTTCTGCGCGAGCCGGCGCCGCGTGGCTGCGCTCAGCGCGCCCCCTCCCCCCTCAAGCTCCGTGAGGAGGCCGGCATAATCCGAGACGTCGGTGACCACGGCGACGTCGGCGTGGTTCTTCGCCGCCGCGCGAATCATGGCCGGGCCGCCCACGTCGATGTTCTCGACGCAATCGTCGTATCCGCGCCCCGCCGCGATCGTCGCCTCGAAGGGGTAGAGATTGACGACGAGGAGGTCGATCGCGCCGATCCCGTGGGCGGCGAGCGCCGCCTGATGCTCCGGGTTGTCGCGCACGGCGAGCAGGCCGCCATGGACCGCTGGGTGCAGGGTCTTGACCCGCCCGTCCATCATCTCGGGGAAGCCCGTCAGGTCGGCGACCTCGGTGACGGGCAGGCCCGCCTCGCGCAGCGCGCGGTGGGTGCCGCCGGTGGAGACGAGATCGACGCCGCGCGCGCCGAGGGCGCGGGCGAACTCGACGAGGCCCGTCTTGTCGGAGACGGAGAGGAGCGCGCGGGTGATCCGCACTTGGTCATGCGACATCGGAAACTCGTACAGGCAGTCGGGCGGCGTCGCGGCGCCGGTAGCATGAATCCGGTCGGGCGGGCCAGCGCGCCCCTCACGCGGCAGGGGCGAGCCCGCGGCGGGTGAAGGACCAGGCCACGCGCGCGCCCTCGGCAACCTCGAGATGGAGGGCGATCTGGTCGGTGCGGCGCGCACCCGAGAGACCCGCGAAGTAGACGCTCTCCTCGATCGCGATCGCGGCGCCCTCGGCCCGGAAATCCCAGACCTCGCCGAGGGGCAGGCCGAGCGAGAGCCCGCCGTCCGGGCCCGGCCCCACGAGAATGGACGGGTGCAGGTGGAAGCGGATCGCGACCTCCTGCGGGCGGTGCCTCGCCCCGGCGCGCAGGAAGGCGTCCTCCCCCTCCAGGCGGCCCTCCGCGGCCAGGAGGCGCCAGCGCCGCTCGTGCACGATGCCGTGATCGCGCACGTACCCGTCGTGGCGGGCGGCGAGCACCTCGGCCGGCCCGTCCGTGAAGCGCTCCGACTTCACCTCGGACGGACCGTGCAGCAGGATCGGGCCGAGGCGGTGGCAGACCCACTCGGCGGCGGCGCGCTCGCCCCAGAAGCCGGTTCCGGCCAGAACGTGGCTCGACGAGGCGCCGGAGACCGAGGCGGTGGAATGGGCGGGCGTGCTGCGGGCGAGGCGCCGGAGTTCGGTCCCGCTCTCGGGCATGCCGCAATTGACGACGATGCGCTGCGGGCCGCTCGACATCTCGAAGGACAAGGTGCCGGCACAGGCGTTGCGCGAGAAGGGAAGCGGCGGAGGCTTGCCGACATCGGCCACCACGACGATGCGGCCGCCCTCGAGGCGCTCGTAGCCGGAATGCGGCGCGTGCATCAGCGGTTGGGCCAGGGTGCCGTCGTAGACCAGCAGCGTGGCCAGATGGTCGGCGGCCGTGGCGCCCATGCCGTTGAAGTGGCTCAGCGAGGCGTCCGCGTGGCGCAGGAGGCGCAGGAGCGGCAGCATCCGGTCGATCGCCCTCAGGAGGGCCTCCGGCGGATCGACGCTGCGGCTGAGGTAGCTCTGCCTCAGCGGCAGAAGGTCGAGAAGCAGTTCCATCGCGAAGCGCGGATCACGGGAGCGGTGGCCGCCATCGGTCATGATCTGGCGGTCGAGCTCGCGCGAGAGGATCCGCGTCGCCCGCTTCAGGATCGGCTGGATCCCGTCGCAGCATAGCCCGGCGTAGCAGAGCGCGACCGCGGCGAGCAGCCGCCAGGAGGGCGGCACGCCCCGGCGCAGGTCCCGCTCGAGCTCACGGGCGCTCCGGGCGAGCGTGCGCAGGAAGTTCTGGTAGAAGGCCCGGTCGGCGCCCTCGAGCACCAGGGGCGACTGGCTGAGGAACGCGATCAGCCGGCGCGCCGCCACGGGCGTCGGGCGGGCGAGCGCCGGATCGCCGCGTCCCGCCATGAAATCCGCGACGAAGGCGCGGGCGTTGGCGCGCGCGAGGGCCGTGTCGGCGGCGCGCAGGTGCCTGAGCCAGCCGAACCCGTAGAGCACCTCCGCCCATTCCGGCGAGGGCGGCGTGTAGTCGAAGGGCGAGCCGCCGCTGACGGCGAGCGACCGGCCCGCGAACACGAACAGGCCGGCATAGATGTCGTCGGCGAAGGTGGCGTCGCTGGTGCGCAGGTCGTGGGGCGCGATGATGAGGCCCGTCACACGGACCCGGGCGAGGATGTCCGGCGGCGCGGTCAGGCGCGCCGAGGCGGCGCGCACCGAACGCGCGGCCTCGCGCCCGACGAGCCGATAGAAGCGCCAGCGATCAGGCCCCCCGAGCACGCGTTCTCCTCACCGGGCGGCGAAGCGCGCGATGCGCCCGGCCGGTCTCTCTGACGAATGAAGCTAGAACCGGCCTCTTAACCGTCCGTTTACGCTATGTCATGGGGCGCTTGTTTGCCGCGCCGGACCCATCGGGCCCGATCCACGCGGGAATCGGGATCGGCATCGGCATCGGGATCAGCATGGCGGCACTCGTCTATACCCGGCTGCAGGACCATCCCCGGGAGACCTATTTCGCCACGAGCGGCGCCCTCATCGTCGGTCGGATCGACTGCATCAGCGCCGCGCCCGCGGCCGAGCAATGGGGCTGGGGGATGAGCCTCGACATCGGCGCCCTGCCCTTTCGCCGCGGCGGCGTCGCCGGCTCGCGGGAGGAGGCGGCGGCCTGCCTCGCGGAGGCCTGGGAGCAGTGGAAACTCTGGGCCGGCCTGCGCGATCTCGACGCGATCGAGGCGTGAGGCTGTCCCTGGAGATGCGCTCCGGAGCGGCCCGGAAAGAATCCCGGGCCGCCCGCGCAGTCGGAAGAGGCGGGAGCGCTACTGGCCGCCGCTCGTGCCGCCGCTGCTGCCGGCGCTGCCCTGGGGCACCGCCCGGGAGGGCTGCCCCGCATTGCCCCCGGCGGCCGAATTCGTGGTGATGGTCTCGGCTCCCGTCGCGCCCGGCGCGATGATCACGTCGCGGCTGTTGCCCGTCGTGTTGGACTGGCCCTGGATGACGGTTCCCGAGGGTGACGGATTGGGCGCGACCGCGCGATCCTGAGCGAGCGCCGGCGTGGCGAGGCCGAGCGCGAGAGCGCCGATGACGATGGACTTGTTCATGAAATCTCCTTGCCGGCGAATGTCCGGCACGAAGGCTTTCAACTTCTCATCGCTTCCAAGGTTGCAACCCGCGCGATCTCCGCCCCCGTGGCCGATCGCCCCGGCATTTTCTCGTGCGTTGCGGCATGTGAAGTGCGGTGATTGCGGGGACAACGATGGCGAATCGGGCCCTTGATGCCGGCTAACTCCCGCTGGGCCCGTGATTTTTACCCCTCGGAGGGCATTCCGCGATATGGCTGCTCGCATCCCCCGCGTGGGTTTCCTGCGATGCGTTTCGACATCACCGAGGATGCGAGCGGCCTCTGGTACTGGACCCTGATCGACGATCGGTCCGGCGCCGTCCTGTGCTCGCCCGTCCGCTTCCGGACACAGGTCCAGGCCTATGCCGACATCGCGGCGTTCAAGGCCTCCGTATCCGGAGCCGGCGTGATCGTCGGGGCGACCGCCGCTCGCGGCGGGCCGAGCGGTCCGAGCGGGCAGCTCGGCCTGCTCTGACCCTCTTCGACACCGCCTCGCCTCCGACCGAGCCGGAATCCGGTGCGCTCGACCCTGCGGCTGGCCCTCAGGCGGTGCGGCGCAGCCGGCTCGCGAAGAACCCGTCCATCCCGCCCAGACCTTCGGGCGAGCCTCCGCCGAGATGCGCCGGCAGGGTGCGCAGGTCGCCCTGCCCGTCGATCAGCTCGGGCTGTCCGCCCACCTCCTCCGCCCCAACGGGCACCCGCTCGTAGGCCGGATGCCGGGCGAGGAAGGCGGCAACCTGCGCCTCCCCCTCCTCCGCCTCCAGGGAGCAGGTGCAGTAGACGAGCCGGCCGCCCGGCCGGACGAGGGTGGCCGCCTTGTCGAGCAGGCGCGTTTGCAGGGCGGTCAGCCGCGCGAGGTCGGGCTCGCCCTTCGTCCAGGCCACGTCGGGATGGCGGCGGATGGTTCCGGTCGCCGAGCAGGGCGCGTCGAGGAGCACCGCGTCGAAGCGGGCCTCCTCGGGCCATGCGAGGGCGTCGGAGGCCACCACCTCCGCCTCGAGCCCGAGCCGGGCGAGGTTCCGATGCAGGCGCTCGAGGCGTGCGGGCGAGCGGTCGACCGCGGTGACGCGGGCGCCTGCCGATGCGAGCTGCGCCGTCTTGCCGCCCGGTGCCGCGCAGAGATCCGCCACCGCCTCGCCGGGAGCCGCGCCGACGAGGCGCGCGGGGATGGCGGCGGCCGCGTCCTGCACCCACCAGGCGCCTTCCTCGTAGCCAGGCAGCTCCGCCACCGGCACGCGCACGTCGCGCAACCGCAGCGAGCCGGTCGGCAGGACGATCGCCCCGAGGCGCTCGGCCCAGGATGCGGGATCGCCGCGCACGGTGAGGTCCACCGCCGCGCCCCGCAGATGCGCCGCGGCGATGCGGGCGGCCTGCTCGTCCCCGTAGGCCGCCCGCCAGCGCCGGGCGAGCCAGTCCGGCGTGTTGTCCGCCAGCGGTTCGACCGGCTCGGCGAGGATCGCGGCGCGCTCGCGCACGATCCGCCGCAGCACGGCGTTCACGAGCCCGCCGAGATGCTGCAGGCCGCTCTCCGCCTTGGCGAGGCGCACGGAGAGATCGACCGCGGCGTGGTCGGGGACGTTGAGGTCGAGGATCTGCGCCGCGCCGGTGGCCAGGAGGGCGACGAGGCGGGGGTCGTTGCGCGGCAGGCCCTGCGCCATGCGCGCGGCGAGCGCCCGCTCGAGGAGGCCGAGGCGGCGGAAGGTCGCCGTCGCGATGGCGCGGGCGAGCCCGGCGTCGGCCGCGTCGAGGCCCGCGGCCCGCGCGCCCTGCGCGAGCACGTCCTCCAGCGCCTGCGCGCGGCCCTTGCCCAGAAGGTCGGCCACCGCGGCCTGCGCGACCCGTCGCGCGGCGAGCCCCGGAACCGGCCCGCCCGTCTCCGCCGCGTCCGGCGCGTTGCGGCGTGTCGCCATGAAACCTAACTTCCCGTCATCCCAGGCCGGGCCGTCCGGCCCGGCCGCCACGCCCTTCCACCAGAGCCGACGCGATGCAAGAGCCAAACAGCCGCGACCCTTCGAACGGTTCCGAACCCGAGGCGCCTGCGGAGAAGCAAGCCCGCCGCCCCCTGACACCCGCGGCCGAGCGCGCCCTCGCGGAGGCCGCGGAGCGCCGCGCCGCCGTCGACGCGCGCGCTGCCGGGATCGCGGCGCAGCGCGAGAGGCAGGGGCGCGGCGGATTGGAGCCCGTGCGCTACGAGGATTGGGAGGTGAAGGGGATCGCCGTCGACTTCTGAGCGGGGGCGGACCGGGAACGCCGCCGGCGGAGCCGCCGTTGGCTCCTCGTTGCGTGCGCGCGCACGCGATCGAGCACGGGAGGCGGGCGATGGCGACGAAGGTATCGAGCCGGGACGCGGCGAAGGGCGAGCACGGCGAGGTCAGCCTCGCCCGGGGCGAGCGCCTGTCCATGCGGATGTGGCGCGACGAGCCGCCGACCGATGACAAGCCCGCGGGCAGCCGGCCCTACGAGACGGTCGGCTTCGTCATCTCCGGGCGCGCCGAACTCGTCCTGAAGGGCGAGACGATCGGTCTGGAGGCGGGCGATTCCTGGGTCGTTCCGGCCGGCGTCGAGCACACCTACCGGATCCTCGAACCCTTCACCGCCGTGGAGGCGACGGCTCCGCCCGCGGGCTGAGCGTCGCCTGGCGGGCCGGCTCAGCGCGTCATGTAGACCTGCGTGCCGACATTCACCCGGCCGTAGAGATCGACCACGTCCTGATTGTACATCCGCACGCAGCCATAGGAGGCGAAGGTGCCGACGGAGCTCGGGCGGTTCGTGCCGTGGATGGCGTATTGGCCGCCCGCGAGCGTCATCGCCGCGGCCCCCATCGGGTTGCTGGGCGATCCGCCGGCGATCAGGTTCGGCAGGCGCGGGTTGTCGCGCTTCACCTCCGCCGGCGGCGACCAGGCCGGCGCGACGTACTTGCCGTCGATCTGCGTGGCGCCGACCCATTGCTTGCCGGGCCGACCCACTGCCACGGGGTAGCGGATCGCCGTGCCGTCCCCGTTGATGAGGTACAGGCGCCGCTGTGAGATGCTGATCACGACGGAGCCCGGCGCGACGCTCGGGTCGCCGTAGGGCACCACCTCCCGCGCCTGCGCCGGCATCGCGCCGCCCGCCATTGCCGCCGCCAGCGTGCCGAAGGCCGCCCCGCGCCATACCGACTTCCCGAACATCGCCTTCCGTCCTCGCAAGCGTGACCATACGCAGGACGATAATTCGGCGCCCGACCCCTCCGTTCCGGTTGACGCTTGCGCTTTTGTCGAGCTTGTGCAGACGAATTGATTCGCTGGGTGAAGACGGCCCCTCCCGGATGCGTCGATCCCGAGCCTTTCGGGAAAGGCGGCGTTCAGGATAGCGCTCAGCGCTCGAACAGGCAGCAGGCTTCGAGGTCGGGTCCCTGCCAGCCGTGGCGGACGAGTTCCGGGTCGAGATGCTCCTCGACCGGGTATCCCACGCACAGATAGGCGACGAGGTGCCAGCTCGTCGGCACGTCGAGGCTGCGGCTGACGCAATCCGGGTCGAGGATCGAGACCCAGCCGACCCCGATCCCGAACGAGCGCGCCGCGAGCCAGAAGCCCTGAACCGCGCCCACCACGGAGTAGCGCAGCATCTCGGGCATCGTCGCCCGGCCGAGGCCGTGCCCGGTCCCGGTCGCCTCGTCGCAGAACACGGCGAGGTGCACCGGGGCCTCGCGCAGGCCCGCGAGCTTGAGCGTCCGGTAGAGGGCGGCCCGCTCGTCGGCATAGGCGCTTGCCGCGGCGCTGTTGCAGCGCTCGAAGCTCGCGACGACCGCCGCCCGCCGCGCAGCGTCCGACACGCGCACGAACCGCCAGGGCTGGCTGTTGCCGACGGACGGGCTGCGATGCGCGAGATCGAGGCAGGCGCGCAGATCCGCCTCCGCGATCGGCTCGGGCCGGAAGCGGCGCACGTCGCGGCGCCAGGCGAACAGCTCGGCGAGCGTCTCACGGAAGGATGCGTCGAAGGCGGGCACGTCGGTCAGGTCACAGGTTCCGCGCCGCGGAGGTCCGCGAGCGGTCTCCCTAGCCTGTTCCGGGACGAAGCGCAGAAAAAAGGCCGCCTGGGCGGCGGCCTGAAGTCCTTGGGTCTCGAAACCTCTGGAGTGTCGGGCGTGGAGTCCGGAGGCGGCGACCGAGGGCTGGGGAGCTCGGGTTTCGGGCGCCGCACCGGGCACGACCCGACGAGGTTCACCCACCGTTGTCTCCTTGCAACAAGGCCCGCGAAAGGCGCGAAAGCGGCGAAATCGTGATGCTTTGTTTCTCGGGCGTGGCTTCCGGGCAACGCGCCCCGCCCTTGCGGGCCGCAGCGCGGCGGCCCATCATCCGGCTAACCGAACCGGCCCGAGAACGGAGCGACGATGAGCGAGCGGACGAGCGCCGAGCCACGACCGAACGACATTGCAGCCGCCACCACCGCCCACGTGGTCCCCTTCCCCGCCCCCTCGACCGCACCGCAGATCGCGTTCAACCGGGAGGAGCTGCGCGTCCTGTTCAACCTGTACGGACGCATGGTCTCCGAGGGCGAGTGGCGGGATTACGCCCTCGACTTCCGCCGCGACAAGGCCGTCTTCTCGGTCTATCGCCGCGCCTCCGAGATGCCGCTCTACCGGGTCGAGAAGGACCCGAAACTCGCGCGCCGCCAGGGCGCCTACGCGGTGGTGGCGGCGAGCGGCCGCGTGATGAAGCGCGGCACCGACCTCGCGCGGGTGCTCTCCGTGCTGGAGAAGCCGCTGCGGGTCGTGTGAGCGCGGCCCGGGCACGGGCATTCCCAATGGGCCGCCCGATCGCGTGGCGGCCGCCCGCCCTGCGGGAGACGGCTCCGCCCCCGCGCGCGGCCTCAGCGCTGGCCGAATTTCGTGTCCTTGAACAGGTCCTTGAACTCGCGCGGCTGAGAGCGCCAGTACTGCTTCGGAGCCCGCACTTGGGCGCCGAGCTCGGCCGCCGCGTGCCAGGGCCAGCGCGGGTCGTAGAGCATGGCGCGGGCCAGCGAGACCGCGTCGGCCCGGCCCTCCTGCAGGATCGCCTCGGCCTGGGCCGGCGTGGTGATGAGCCCGACGGCGATCGTCGGCAGCCCCGTCGCCGCCTTGATCCGCTCGGCGTGAGGCACTTGGTAGCCCGGCCCGAGGCGGATCGCCTGCCGGGTCGACAGGCCGCCCGTGGAGACGTGGATGGCGGCGGCGCCCCGCTCCTTCAGGGCCTGGGCGAGCTCGACGGTCTCGTCGAGGTCCCACCCCTCCTCCACCCAGTCGGTGGCCGAGACCCGCATCCAGACGGGCTTGCCCGAGGGCACGACCTCGCGCACCGCCTCGAACACCTCCAGCGGGAAGCGCATCCGGTTGGCGAGGCTGCCGCCGTACTGGTCGGTCCGCTCGTTCGAGAGCGGCGACAGGAATTGATGCAGCAGGTAGCCGTGCGCCCCGTGCAGCTCCACCGCGTCGATGCCGAGGCGCATGGCCCGGCGTGCCGTCGCCACGAAGTCGCACAGGATGCGGCGCAGGTCCGCGGCATCGAGGGCGTGCGGGGGCACCTCCTCCTCCCCGTGCGGGATCGCCGAGGGGGCCACGGTGCGCCAGCCGTGGGGGGATTCGGGCGGGATCTGCGAGCCCCCCATCCAGGGCGCCTCGCTCGACGCCTTGCGGCCCGCATGGGCGATCTGGATGCAGACGGGAACGGGGGCGTAGTCCCGCACGGCGCCGAGGACCCGCGCCAGCGCCCGCTCGGTGCCGTCGTCGTAGAGGCCGAGGTCCCAGGCCGTGATGCGGGCCTCGGGCGAGATGGCGGTCGCCTCCAGCGTCAGCAGGCCCGCCCCCGACATGGCGAGCTGCCCGAGATGCATCATGTGCCAGTCCGTGGCCTCGCCGGCCCGGGCCGAGTACTGGCACATCGGCGCGATCAGGATGCGGTTCTCAAGCGTCAGCTCGTCGAGCTGCAGGGGTTCGAACAGGCGCGCGGTCATGCGGGTCTCCGGGGCCGGGAGGGGGCCATCGAGTGGGGGCCATGTGGCGCAAAGATCCCGATTGGCCAGCCTTCGCTCAGCCGCCGATGCCCCGCGCGCGCAGACTCTCGCCGATCTCGTCGAGGGCGCCGGCATCGTCGATCGTCGGCGGCATGGTCCAGGGCTCATCGTCGGCGATGCGCTTCATGGTGCCCCGCAGGATCTTGCCGGAGCGGGTCTTCGGCAGGCGCGGGACGGTCAGGGCCAGCTTGAAGGCCGCCACGGGGCCGATCCGCTCCCGCACCAGGGCCACGAGCTCGCGCTCGATCTCGGCCGGATCGCGCTCCACCTGCGCCTTGAGCACCACGAAGCCGCAGGGCGCCTCGCCCTTGAGGTCGTCGCGGATGCCGATCACGGCGCATTCGGCGACGTCCGGGTGGGAGGCGAGCACCGCCTCCATGCCGCCCGTCGAGAGCCGGTGGCCGGCCACGTTGATGATGTCGTCGGTCCGCCCGAGCACGGTCACGTAGCCGTCCGCGTCGAGGAGCCCTGCGTCGGAGGTGTCGTAATAGCCCGGGAAGGTGGTGAGGTAGCTCCGGCGCATGCGCTCCTCCGAGCCCCACAGCGTCGGCAGGCAACCGGGCGGCAGCGGCAGGCGGATCGCGATGGTGCCCATCGTGTCGGGGCCGACCGGCCTGCCGCCCTCGTCGAGCACCTGCACGGCGTAGCCCGGCATCGGCACGCAGGCGCTCCCGTGCTTGACCGGCAGCTGACCGAGCCCGACCGGATTGCCGGCGATCGCCCAGCCCGTTTCCGTCTGCCACCAATGGTCGATGACGGGCCGCTCCAGCGTCCGCTCGGCCCAGGCGACGGAATCCGGGTCCGCCCGCTCGCCCGCGAGGAACAGGCTGCGGAAGCGCGAGAGATCGTAGCCGGCGACCCGCTCGCCGCGCGGATCCTCCTTCTTGATCGCGCGCAGGGCCGTCGGTGCCGTGAAGAGGCAGGCGACGCCGTGCTCGGAGGCGACGCGCCAGAAGGCGCCGGCATCGGGCGTGCCCACCGGCTTGCCCTCGTAGAGCACCGTGGTGCAGCCGTGCACGAGGGGCGCGTAGACGATGTAGGAATGGCCGACGACCCAGCCGATGTCGGAGGCGCAGAAATAGACCTCGCCCGGGGCCACGTCGTAGAGGTTCGCCATCGACCACGCGAGCGCCACGAGGTAGCCGCCGGTGTCGCGCACCACGCCCTTCGGCTTTCCCGTCGTGCCGGACGTGTAGAGGATGTAGAGCGGGTCGGTCGCCGCGACCGTGACGCAGGGCGCCCGCCGCCCCGCCGCCTTCGCGGCCCGCACCGTCTCGGCCCAGTCCCGGTCCCGGCCCGCGACGAGCGCGGCCTCGCATTGCGGGCGCTGCAGGATCAGGCAGGCATCGGGCTTGTGGCGCGAGGCCTCGATCGCCGCGTCGAGGAGCGGCTTGTAGGCGACGACCCGGCTCGGCTCGATGCCGCAGGAGGCGGCGAGCACCACCTTCGGGCTCGCATCCTCGATCCGGACGGCGAGCTCGTTCGCCGCGAAGCCCCCGAAGACCACCGAGTGGACCGCCCCGAGGCGCGCGCAGGCGAACATGCCGACGAGGGCCTCGGGCACCATCGGCATGTAGAGGACGACCCGGTCGCCCTTCCCCACCCCGAGGTCGGACAGAACGGCGGCGAGGGCGGAGACCTCGTCCAGCAGCTCGGCATAGGTGATCCGCCGCTTCGTGCCGGTGACGGGGGAATCGTGGATGATGGCGGCCTGGCTGCCGCGGCCGGCGGCCACGTGCCGATCGACCGCGTTGTGACAGGCGTTGAGGCGCGCATCCGGAAACCAGCGGCCATAGGCGCCCGCCTCGGCGTCGAAGGCGCGGGCCGGCGCGGTCTCCCACGCGATGGCGCGGGCCGCGGCCAGCCAGAAGGTCTCGGGATCGGCGAGGGAGGCGGCGTAGACCTCTCCGTAGCGTCCGGGCAGGGGCGTGGCTGGCGTGGCGCTCATGCTGTGTCCTCGGGCGCCCGCTCGCGGCCGTGCGCCGGGCTGACGTGCCTGGGGATCATAGCAGAGCCGTTGGCCCTGTCGGCGCGGGCACCGGAAACAAAACCGCCGCGCTGTCGACCCAGCGCGGCGGCCACGAACTCAGAACGGAAAAATCTGGGGCTGGACGGGGTCAGTGCAGCGTTTCGTCCGATGCGGCCTGGAGGCGGTTGATCTCGTCCTTGAGGTGGAGCTTGCGTCGCTTGAGTTCGGCAATGTGCAGATCGTCCTCGGAGGGACTGAGGATCGCTTCCTGAATCTCACGCTCGAGGGCTTCGTGCTTCCGGGTGAGCTGGCTCAGATGCGTCTGCAGCGACATGAGTCGTGTCTCCTGTCATCGTTCCGACTCGGGTAGACTGACACAGGATGAGCCGGCTGTCGAAGCGATTCGGGCCGGCGTGCCTCACGAAACCTTGCGCTCGCCGGCCGGACTTGAGAGGCTGCTCGAGGCTTCGGGACAGGCGCATCGCGCCGCCCCTTGCCGCAAGCTCGGCCGTGACGCATGGTCTCGTGGCGAGCGCATCCCGGGAATTGCAAGCGACGATGTCTGTTGAGTTGGTCGAGGATGGGCAGGTCGATCTCGTGGGTGAGCTGTCGCGGCTCAAGGAGGAGCACCGCGACCTCGACAGTGCCATCGACGCGCTTGAGCGGAACGTGGCCGGCGACCAGCTCCAGATCCAGAGGCTGAAGAAGCGCAAGCTCACGCTCCGGGACCGCATCTCCTACCTCGAAGACCAGATCACCCCCGACATCATCGCCTGAGCGCTGTCCCGCCTCGATCGCCGCCCTGCGCTTGCCCGGCCGGCGGCACCCCTGTATTCGGCGGGATCGCGCCTGAACGCCCGCCCGCGGGCCGGCGGCGCCCTCTCGCAGCACGGACGGGACGACGATGGCGGCAGCGCCTCCGGTCGCGATCATCATGGGGAGCCAGTCCGACTGGGCGACCATGCGGCACGCGGCCGAAACACTCGACGCCCTCGGCGTTCTCCACGACACCCGCATCGTCTCGGCCCATCGCACGCCGGACCGGCTCTACGCCTTCGCCAAGGGCGCCAGGGCCGCGGGCCACAAGGTGGTGATCGCGGGTGCGGGCGGGGCCGCCCACCTGCCCGGCATGGCGGCGGCGCTCACGAGCCTGCCCGTCTTCGGCGTGCCGGTGGAGTCGAAGGCGCTCTCGGGCCAGGACAGCCTGCTCTCGATCGTCCAGATGCCCGCCGGCATCCCGGTCGGGACGCTGGCGATCGGCCGGGCGGGCGCCGTCAACGCCGCCCTCCTCGCCGCCGCGGTGCTGGCCCTGACGGATGAGGGCCTCGCCGCGCGCCTGGAGGCGTGGCGGCAGGCGCAGAGCGAGGCCGTGGCGGAGCGGCCGGAGACAGAGATCAACCCGTGACCTCGCCTATCCTGACACCCGGTTCGACCCTCGGCATCGTCGGGGGCGGGCAACTCGGCCGCATGATCGCGCTGGCCGCCGCCAATTACGGGCTCATCGTGCACGTCTTCGCGCCCGATGCCGACAGCCCCGCCTTCGACGTCGCCGCGGCGCGGACGGTCGCGGCCTACGACGACGCGGCGGCGCTGAAGGCCTTCGCGGAGAGCGTCGACGCCGTCACCTACGAATTCGAGAACATCCCCCGCGAGACCGCCGAGATCCTGGCCGCCGGCGCGCCGCTCCACCCGAGCGCGCACGCCCTGGCGACCACGCAGGACCGGCTCGCCGAGAAGACCTTCATCAACGACCTCGGCATCCCGACCGCCCCGTTCCGCGCCGTCGACAGCGGCGACGACCTCGACCGGGCCATCGCCGCCATCGGCCGGCCGGCCGTGCTGAAGACCCGCCGCTTCGGCTACGACGGCAAGGGCCAGCGCATGATCCGCGCGGACGGGCCCGTCGACCGCTCGTCGATCATGGCGGAGTTCGGCGGCGCGCCCCTGATCCTCGAGGGCTTCGTGCCCTTCGAGCGGGAGGTCTCGGTGGTTGCCGCCCGCTCGTCGGACGGGTCCTTTGCCGCCTTCGACCTCTGCGAGAACGAGCACCGCGACCACATCCTCGCGGTCACCCGCGTGCCCGCGACCGGCATCGCGCCGGAGACGGCGCGGAGCGCGATCGACATCGCGCGGCGCATCGCCGAGGCGCTCGACTATGTCGGCGTGCTCGCGGTCGAGATGTTCCTCGTGCGGGAGGGCGGCTCGGAGCGGGTCGTCGTCAACGAGATCGCGCCGCGGGTCCACAATTCCGGCCACTGGACGATCGAGGGGGCGCTCACCTCGCAATTCGCCCAGCACGTGCGCGCCGTCTGCGGCTGGCCGCTCGGCGATGCGTCGCGCACCGGCGGCATGGCGGTCGAGATGCACAACCTGATCGGTGCGGAGGCCGATGGCTGGGCCGAGATCCTCGCCCGCCCCGGCGCCCACCTGCACCTCTACGGCAAGGGCGAGGCGCGGCCGGGCCGCAAGATGGGCCACGTCACGCGCCTGATTCCCTGAGCCGCCGCCGGGCTCGGCCGGCCCCGCGATCTGGGTCCTTCCCGCCACACCGGAGCGCCGCGTGAGACGGGCGGGGCCTGATTTCCAGGGCCCGCCCGCAGGGGCCATACCTTCGCCACATCCACCCGTTTCAGCGGACATCATCCTCGACCTTAAGCGGGCGTTCACCGCGATCGGGGAGAGTGCCCCGGCTCATCGCCTGCAGGTCGAGACCGGGGCGAGCCGGGCGCCGAGGGCGCGCGGGCACGGGCGGATGGACGAGGGCCCGGCGCGCGGACGGCGCGGGGGCTCAGGGAGAGCGGGGCGATGACGTCATTGAGCTTGGCGGGACGGAAGGCCGGGCTGGTCGCGGCCGTGGCGCTGACCGCCGCGGCTTTGGCCGGATGCGAGACGGTCGGCAGCGCCGCCGGCCCGAAGCAGTACGCGGTGCTGGAGGCGGACACGACGGGCGCGACGAACCTCAACATCGCCTCCCTGTCCGAGGTGATCCAGCGCAACCCGAACGACGCGGCGGCCTACAACACCCGCGGCGCGGCCTATGCCCGGGCCGGGCAGTTCGGCGAGGCGATCACCGACTTCACGAAGGCGGTCCAGATCGACCCGAACTCGGCCTCGGCCTTCAACAACCGGGCCCTGGCCTACCGCCAGACGGGCCGCAACGACGCGGCCCTGCAGGATTTCTCGAAGGCGGTCTCCGCCGACCCGAATTACGGACCCGCCTATATCGGCCGCGCCAACGTGCTGCGCGCGCAGGGCGACCTCGACGGCGCCCTCAGCGACCTCAACATGGCGATCCGCATGATGCCGGAATCGGCCGAGGCCTACCACGCCCGCGGGCTCGTCCGGCAGAAGCAGGGCCAGAACCAGCAGGCCATCGCCGATTTCGACGCCGCGATCGACCGGAACCCGTTCGTGAGCGCGCCCTACGCCGCCCGCGGCCAGAGCCTGATCGCCACGAACCAGTACGACAAGGCGATCGAGGACTACAACGCGGCGCTCAACGTCAACAACAAGGACGCCACCTCCTGGGCCTATCGCGGTCTCGCCTACGAGAAGTCGAACCGCAAGAAGGAGGCGGCCGAGAGCTACCAGCGCGCCGCCCAGATCGAGCCGGGCAACCCGATCGCCAAGCAGGGCCTCGGCCGCGTGCAGGGCGGCGTGGGCTCCCTGTTCAACTGACGGGCTCGGGGTCGCGGATCGTTTCGGGGCGGGTGCCGGGAGGCGCCCGCCCTTTTCATTGGGCGGGCCGGTCAGCCCCCGCCGGGGAGCGGCACGCGCCCGGCCCTCAAGCCTCGAAGCGCTCGGCGCGGTGCTCGCCCAGGATCCGGCGCACGGTGCCGGTCGAGGAGCGGTAGACGACCGTCTCCGTCTGGATCAGGCCGGGCTTGAAGCGCACGCCCTTCAGGAGCGCGCCGTCGGTGACGCCGGTCGCCGCCACGATCACGTCGCCGCGGGCGAGGTCGGTGAGCTCGTATTTCCGGTTCGGGTCCGAGATGCCCATGCGCGCGGCCCGGTCGCGCTTGTCGGCGCTGTCGAGGATGAGCCGGCCCTGCATCTGGCCGCCGATGCAGCGCAGCGCGCCCGCCGCGATCACGCCCTCCGGCGCCGCCCCGGTGCCGAGATAGATGTCGGCCCCCGTTTCATCGGGGCTCGTCGTGAAGATGATGCCGGCGATGTCGCCGTCCGAGATCAGGCGGATGCCCGCCCCCGTCGCCCGCACGGCGCTGACGAGGTTCATGTGCCGCGGCCGGTCGAGGATGATCGCGGTGATCTGCGCGGGATGCACCCCCTTGGCCCGGGCCAGCGCCGCGATGTTGTCCGCCGGGCTCGCGTCGAGATCGACGAGGCCGGGCGGGTAGCCGGGGCCGATCGCGATCTTCTGCATGTAGACGTCGGGTGCGGCGAGCAGGGATCCGCGCTCGGCCATGGCCATCACGGAGATGGCGCCCGGCATGTCCTTCGCGCAGAGCGTCGTGCCCTCCAGCGGATCGACGGCGAGATCGACCTCCGCGCCCCCGCCCCGGCCGATCCGCTCGCCGATGTAGAGCATCGGCGCCTCGTCGCGCTCGCCCTCGCCGATCACCACGGTCCCGTCGACGGGCAGCAGGTTCAACTCGCGGCGCATGGCGTCGACGGCGGCCTGGTCGGCCTCCTTCTCGTTGCCCTGGCCGCGCAGGCGGGCGGCGGCGATGGCCGCGCGCTCGGTCACGCGGGCGAGTTCGAGGGTGAGGGTGCGGACGACGCCGCCCCGCGGAGCCTCCGGGTTCGCTTCGGTCATGCCTTCCTCGCCCACGTGCGGCCGCTTCGTCGGCCTGGCGCTTCCCGAACAAGCCGGCCCGGCGCGCCTATCGCCGTGTTGTAGCGCGTTTCTCCGCCGCGGAGTCGTGCCGCGTGCGAATATCCTCAAGCCTCACGCGGTCTTGCCCCCGCGGTCTTGCCTCACACGGTCTTGCCTCACGCGGCCCAGGACTCGCGCCCGGTGCCGGGCTCACTCGCGCTCGATCCGGATAAGCTGGGGCGCCTCGGCGAGGAGCCCGTCCGCCGCGATGGCCTCGAGCGCCGCGCGGATCGTGCCCTCGGTGGCCGCGTAGGTGATGAGAACGAGGGGGACCGGCCGGCCCGAGCGCCCGCGCGGATCCTGCGAGGCCGCGCTCTCGGTGCGGCGCTGCAGGATGCTCTCCAGCGAGATGTCGCGCTCGGCCATGCGGGTGGCGACGCCGGCCGCGACGCCGGGGCGGTCGTGCACGGTCAGCCGGATGTAGTAGCCGCCCTCGTGCCGCTGCATCTCGACCCGCGAGGACGGGCGCAGGCGCGCGGTCGGGCGCCCGAAGGTGGGGCGCACGATGCGGGACGCCACGTCCGCGATGTCGGCGACCACTGCCGAGGCCGTCGCCTCGCCGCCGGCGCCGGGGCCGATCAGGGTCAGTTCGCCCACCGCGTCGGCGTCGATCGTCACCGCGTTCGTCACGCCCATCACCTGCGCGATGGCGGAGGATTTCGGCACCATGGTCGGGTGCACGCGCTGCTCGACGCCGGCGTCCGAGAGCTGGGCCACGCCGAGGAGCTTGATGCGGTAGCCGAGTTCCTTGGCCATGGTCAGGTCGAGGGGCTGGATCGCCGAGATGCCCTCGACCGAGACGCCCTCCGCGTCGATCTCGGTGCCGAAGGCGAGGCTCGTCAGGATCGCGAGCTTGTGGGCGGTGTCGAAGCCCTCGATGTCGAAGGTCGGATCGGCCTCGGCGTAGCCGAGCGCCTGCGCGTCCTTGAGGCAATCCTCGAAGGTCAGGCCCTCGAGCTCCATCCGGGTCAGGATGTAGTTGCAGGTGCCGTTGAGGATCCCGTAGACGCGGGCGACCGCGTTGCCCGGCAATCCCTCGCGCAGGGCCTTGACGACGGGGATGCCGCCCGCCGCCGACGCCTCGAAGGCCAGGGCGACGCCGCGCTCCTCGGCCGCCTGGGCGAGCGCCGCGCCGTGGCGTGCGAGCAGCGCCTTGTTGGCCGTGACCACGTGCTTGCCGGCCGCGATCGCCGCTTCGACCACCGCCTTCGCCGCGCCCTCCGCGCCGCCGATCAGCTCCACGACGCAATCCACCTCCGCGGCGCTCGCGAGCGCCACCGGATCGTCGAACCACTGGACACCGGCCAGGTCGAGGCCGCGGTCGCGGGACCGGTCGCGGGACGAGACGGCGGTGACGCGGATCTCGCGGCCCGTGGCGGCGGCGAGCGCGTCCGCCCGACGGACGACCATGCGGACGACGGCGGCGCCGACGGTCCCGAGACCGGCGACGCCGAGGCGGAAGCTCTGTGTCATGATCTGTTCCCCGGCCTATCCCACGCCGTGCCCGCTCTGGGGCCGCCGGCGGCTCGACGCGCGGTGCGGGCGCGAGGCTCGAGACCGCGGCCCCGCCGATCCGCGCGGCGGGCACTTCTGCAACGATTTCCGGAGGGGCGCAAGGAACGGGCCGCGCCGCAGGGTCACCTCGCCCGCGCCTGCGCCGCGCGGAAGCGGAGCGCCGTCAGGATCAGCGCGTAGAGCACGCCCGCATTGAGGAGGTGCCAGAGGAAATGCGTGCCGTGCGGCAGGCTCGCGCAGGCCGCCCGGTCGAGCGTCCGGACGGCGAGCGACGCGAGGAAGAGGGCCGCGACCGCGAGGATCCGCCGTCCCGCCTCCCGGCGATGCGGGGCGGCGCCGGATGCGAGCAGCGCCGCGCCGACACCCAGGAGGGCGAGAAGGGCCGGCACATAGTCGATCGACCCGTTCGTGGCCGCCCCGAGATCCCGCCCGGCCAGAAGGCTCAGCACCGGCTCCAGGGCGAGGCTCGCGCCGGCGAAGCAGAGCGTCGCCGTGGTCGCCCCCGCGATGCCGAGGCCGAGGAATCGGCGCATGGCGAGGAGGAAGTAGGCGTAGATGAACAGCGCGATCGGGATCACGTCCGCGAGCATCGACCAGCGCAGCGCCAGGGTGTGGAACAGGAACGACCCCGCCCCGACGCAGGCCGCGAGGATCGCGAGGGCGAGCGCGGGCGGGTCGACGATCGCGGGCGGGATCGAGCGAGGGCCGGACAGGTTTCCCGCGCCCGTCCCGACCCCCGCGACGGCGCGCAAGCCCGCCAGCGCCGCCGCGACCAGGAACGCGGCGTTCGTCGCGGCGTTGAGCGGCTCCGCCCAGAAGCCGGGATCCGTGCGCTCGCAATAGGCCCGGATCGGCTCGAACCACGCTCCCGCCATCCCCCCTCCGTCCCGTCCCGATTGCGGCACCCCGCCTTGTCAGGCCGGCGCGAAGGCCCGATGACGGTCGCGCCTCCTCGGGATACGAAGTCCATGCGGATCACCACCTGGAACGTCAATTCGATCAAGCAGCGGGTCGGCCATCTCCTCGCCTTCCTCGACGAGGCGAAGCCCGACGTCGTCTGCCTGCAGGAATTGAAGTGCCAGGACGAGGCCTTCCCCCGCTCCGAGATCGAGGCGGCGGGCTACGCGGTCGAGACGCACGGCCAGAAGGCCTATAACGGCGTCGCGCTGCTCGTACGGGCGCCGCTCGGCCTGAGCGAGGTGCGCCGCGGCCTGCCGGGGGACGCGGAGGACGAGCAGGCCCGCTACATCGAGGGGGTCGTCGCGGCCGAGGGCGTGGCGCCCGTGCGCGTGGCCTCGATCTACCTGCCGAACGGCAACCCGGTGGCGAGCGCGAAATACCCCTACAAGCTCGCCTTCCTGGAGCGGCTGCGCCGCCATGCGCGGGGGCTGATGCAGGCGGAGACGGCCCTCGTGCTCGCGGGAGACTACAACGTCATCCCGGATCCCGAGGATGCGGCGGACCCGGCCGCCTGGGCGAACGATGCCCTGTTCCTGCCCCAGTCCCGCGCCGCCTTCCGGATGCTCCTCGCCGAGGGGCTGACCGACGCCCTGCGCGCCTGCGACCCCCGGGCCGGGCTCTACACGTTCTGGGACTATCAGGCGGGCAGCTGGCCGCGGAATTTCGGCATCCGCATCGACCATCTGCTCCTCTCCCCGCAAGGGGCGGACCGGCTGGTCTCGGCCTCGGTGCAGAAGCACCTGCGCGGCCTCGACAAGCCCTCCGACCACGTGCCGGTGACGGTGGAGCTGTCGGACGGGTGAGCGGCGCCGCTCAGCGGCGGCGCCGGCCTGTTCCCGAGGTCTGGGCCTCGTTCTGGGCCAGGGCCCGATCGTCCTCGTTCGCCGCCGCCCAGTTCTTCTCGTAGAGCGAGACGATCCAGTCGTCCTTGCGCCCCTCCGCGCCCTGGCGGGCGAGCGAGAGCCACATCAGGCCGCGCGCCCGCTGCACCGGCACGCCGCCGAGCCCGTTGACGAGGAGGTCGCCGAGCAGCGCCTGAGCCGGCCGGTGTCCCTTCTCGGCCGCGAGGTTGAACCAGCGGGCGGCCTGGCGCGCGTCGGCCTCGACGCCCGTCCCCTCGAGGTAGAGCCGGGCGAGATTGTACTGCGCGTTCGGGTCCCCGAAATAGGAGGCCGCGTAGTTGAACATGTCGTAGGCCCGCTCCGGGTTCGCGCGCACGTAGGTGCCCTTGATCCCGTCGAGGAAGTAGCTGCCGAGGGCCGTGAAGGCGCTCGCGACCACGCCCGAATTCGGCGCGTCCGGCCCGTCGTCGCTGCTGTCGTCGGCGATCCGTGAGAAGTACTCGAACGCCTTGAGGTCGTCGTGCGGGACGCCGTCCCCGTCCGCGTACATGCGGCCGAGCTTCCAGAGGGCGAGGGCGTGGCCCTGGCCGGCCGCGTATTCGAGGGCGCGGGCGGCGCCTTCCTTGTCGCCCGCATTGTACTCGCGCATCCCGGTGCGCAGCGCGTCCTTGGCCGAGCGATAGCTCTTCTCGGCCACGGGCGTGCGCGCGGCCGCGTCGAGGGCCTCGACGGGCGCCGTCACCGGCAGGGCGAGGAGGAAGAGCAGGCCCGCCAGGGGCACGGCCGCCAACGCTCGCGCGCGCGCGCGCGAGGCGACCGGCCGATCCGGATCGGCCCCGACCGGCCGCGCGAGCGGCCGGCAAAGGTCAGTCCTAGATGTCCGCATAGGTCTGCGTCTCCTTGGCGCCGCCCGGATGGGTGACGGCGCCGTTGACCGCGGCTCCCACGGTCTGCGCGTATTTCCAGAGGTAGCCCGAGGTCGCGGTGTTGCCGCGCGGCGTCCACGCCTTGCGGCGCTCGGCGAGTTCCGCGTCCGAGAGCGCCACGTCGAGCGTGCCCTTGATGGCGTCGAGGGTGATGAGGTCGCCGTCCTTCAGGAGGCCGATCGGCCCGCCGACCGCCGCCTCGGGGCCGACATGGCCCACGCAGAAGCCGCGGGTGGCGCCGGAGAAGCGCCCGTCGGTGATGAGCGCGACCTTGTCGCCCATGCCCTGGCCGTAGAGGGCGGCCGTGGTCGAGAGCATCTCGCGCATGCCGGGGCCGCCCTTCGGACCCTCGTAGCGGATCACCAGCACGTCGCCGGGCTGGTAGGTGCGGGTCTGCACGGCCTCGAAGCAGGCTTCCTCGTTGTCGAAGACGCGGGCCGGGCCGGTGAAGACCTGCCGGTCGAGCGGCATGCCCGCGACCTTCACGATGGCGCCCTCGGGGGCGAGGTTGCCCTTGAGGCCGACGACGCCGCCGGTCGGCGTGATCGGGGCGTTGGCGGGGCGGACCACGTCCTGGTCCGGGTTCCAGCCCACCTTCTCCAGGTTCTCGGCCATGGTCCGGCCGGTCACGGTCAGGCAGTCGCCGTGCATGAAGCCGTGGTCGAGCAGCGTCTTCATCAGGAGCGGGATGCCGCCGACCTCGAACAGGTCCTTGGCGACGTAGCGCCCGCCGGGCTTGAGGTCCGCGATGTAGGGCGTGCGCCGGAAGATCTCCGCCACGTCGAAGAGCGAGAATTCGATGCCGCATTCGTGCGCGATGGCGGGCAGGTGCAGCGCCGCGTTGGTCGAGCCGCCCGAGGCCGCCACCACGGTGGCGGCGTTCTCCAGCGCCTTGCGGGTGACGATGTCCCGCGGGCGGATGTTCCTGGCGATGAGCTCCATGATCTTCTCGCCGGCCGCGGCGCAGAACTTGTCGCGGATCTCGTAGGGCGCCGGCGCGCCCGCCGAGTAGGGCAGCGCGAGGCCGATCGCCTCGGAGACGGTCGCCATGGTGTTGGCCGTGAACTGCGCGCCGCAGGCGCCGGCCGAGGGGCAGGCCACCTGCTCGAGCTCGTCGAGGTCCTCGAGGCTCATGTCGCCGACGGCGTGCTTGCCGACCGCCTCGAACAGGTCCTGCACCGTGACGGGCTTGCCCTTGAAGGTGCCGGGCAGGATCGAGCCGCCGTAGATGAAGATCGACGGCACGTTGAGGCGCACCATCGCCATCATCATGCCGGGCAGCGACTTGTCGCAGCCGGCAAGGCCGACGAGGGCGTCGTAGGAATGGCCGCGGATGGTGAGCTCGACCGAATCCGCGATCACCTCGCGCGACGGCAGCGACGCCCGCATGCCGCTATGGCCCATGGCGATGCCGTCGGTGACGGTGATGGTGCAGAATTCGCGCGGGGTGCCGTTCGCCGCCGCCACGCCCTTCTTCACGGCCTGGGCCTGGCGCATCAACGATATGTTGCAGGGCGCGGCCTCGTTCCAGCAGGAGGCGACGCCGACGAGGGGCTGATGGATCTGCTCGCGGGTCAGGCCCATCGCGTAGAGGTAGGAGCGGTGCGGCGCCCGCTCGGGCCCCTCCGTGACGTGGCGGCTCGGCAGCTTCGACTTGTCGTTCAAACGCGCGTCCATACCCGTATCTCGCGATCCCGAAATCCCGACCCCGCACCCTTCCGCAACAACGTTCGAGATCGCCCCGCGAACCGCTCGGGGCGGCGCACGGCGAGGGCTTCTGACGCTCACGGAAAGACCACGGAACGAGACGGTAAATCGTTGTCGGAACTGCCCTTTACCGCCGATCCTGAGGTGGTCCCGGTTTATGGCGGGATCGCGGCGGATGAGGGCGTGTCTCGGGGCAAACTCGGGATGGTTTTACGGTGTTGCGACCCCGCCACAGCCACGCTTCGCGGCCGATGCCGGGGGGGCGGTGCCGGGCCGCTCGCGCGGGCCTCGGGCAGCCGCGGGACGGTATCCCGGACGCGCTCTCCGGTCGGTAAGGCGATGATCGCGATCTACGTCTGCCTATGCCGAAACGTGATCGCTCGGATGTGCGTTCGGGGGATCCTGACAGGGGGCCCAGGATGGCGCCGGCACGCCGGGCGGGAGCCGCGCCGTCTCAGCGCGCGGGCAAGCCCGCCGCCGCTTCCGGCCCTTCCAGCGCCCGGTCGCTCTCGTCCTTCAGGCCGATTCCGGTCAGCCCCCGGGCAAGCGCCTGCCCGAGCAGCCAGCTCAGCCGGAAGGCCGCGTCCGCGGGCTGCAGCCCCGCTTCGCGCACGTTCGAGATGCAGTTGCGCTCCGCATCCGACCGGCCGGGCCTCGGGTCGAAGGTCAGGTAGATGCCGAGACTGTCGGGCGAGGACAGGCCCGGCCGCTCGCCGATCAGCACGGCGACCGCCCGCGCCTGCAGCGCCGCGCCGATCGCGTCGCCCAGCGCGACCCGGGCCTGTTCCGCAACGACCACCGGCGCGAGGCGCCAGCTCGCCGCCTCCGCATAGGGCAGGAAGGCGGCGATCAGGCGGGCGGCGTTCTCGTGCACGGCGCGGGCCGAGAGCCCGTCCGCCACGACGAGGGCGAGGTCGGCGGGCGGGCCCGCCGCGGCGGCGAGGGCGGACGCCCCCTCCTCCGACAGGCGCCTTCCGTAATCCGGCCGGCGCAGGTAGGTCGCTCGGTCCGGCGCTCGCGAGGCGACCGTCAGGGTCCGCAATCCGAGGGCCGCGATGGCGTCCGCCACGGCGGCGGCCTCCATCGGCGCGTGGACCGCATCGCGCGCCTGGGCATGGGCGAGGCCGAAGCGCAGCACCTCCCGCGTCGGCAACCCGTTGCCGGCCCGCCCGAGGCCGATCCGGGCGGGGGTGAGCGCCGAGAGGCGGCTCCAGAGATCGTCGGGTCGGCTCATGAAGCGAGCCCCGGCGCTGCCGCGACGAGCCTCGGGGTCCCGTCTCCGGGCAGCAGCGATCCCGCCGCGTCCGCGAGCCCGATCCGGGCGAGCCAGGCCTCGAATTCGGGCGCGCGGCGCAGCCCCAGCACCTCGCGCAGGTAGAGCGCATCGTGGAAGGAGGTGGACTGATAGTTCAGCATGACGTCGTCGGCGCCGGGCACGCCCATGATGTAGGTGCAGCCGGCCGCCCCGAGCAGCGTCAGGAGCGTGTCCATGTCGTCCTGGTCGGCCTCGGCGTGGTTCGTGTAGCAGACGTCGACGCCGAGCGGCACGCCCATCAGCTTGCCGCAGAAATGGTCTTCCAGGGCCGCCCGGATGATCTCCTTGCCGTCGTAGAGGTATTCGGGCCCGATGAAGCCCACCACCGTGTTGACGAGGAGCGGCTCGTAGGCGCGGGCCACCGCGTAGGCCCGGGCCTCCAAGGTCTGCTGATCGATGCCGTGATGGGCGTCCGCCGACAGCGCCGAGCCCTGGCCCGTCTCGAAATACATCACGTTCTGCCCAAGCGTGCCGCGCCTCAGCGCGACGGCCGCCTCGCGGGCCTCCTTCAGGAGCGCCAGGGTGACGCCGAAGCTCGCATTGGCCGCTTGCGTGCCCGCGATCGACTGGAACGGCAGGTCGACCGGCCAACCCCGGTTCATCGCCTCGATCGTCGTCGTGATGTGGGTGAGCACGCATCCCTGCGTCGGGATGTCGAGGCGCCGGATCACGTCGTCCAGGAGGTGCAGGAGCCGACCCAGCGCCTGGAGCGAGTCCGAGGCCGGATTGATGCCGATCACGGCGTCGCCGCAGCCGAGGCTGAGCCCGTCGAGGATCGAGGCCGTGATGCCGGCCGGGTCGTCGGTCGGGTGGTTCGGCTGCAGCCGGGCCGCGAGCGTCCCGGGCAGGCCGATCGTGTTGCGGAAGCGCGTGACGATGCGGGCCTTGCGGGCGACCAGGATCAGGTCTTGGTTGCGCATGATCTTCGAGACGGCCGCCGCAATCTCGGGCGTGACCGACGGCGCGATCCGCGTCAGCGTCTCGGGCGGGGCGCCGAGCAGGAACTCGCGGAAATCACCGACGGTCAGATGCGCGATCTCGGAAAATGCCTTGGCCTCATGAGTGTCGAGGATGAGCCGGGTGACGTCGTCCTCCTCGTAGGGGATCAGCGGCCGGGCGAGGATCTCCGAGAGGGGCACCTCGGCGAGGCACCAGCGGGCGGCCACGCATTCCTCGGCCGATTCGGCGGCGATGCCGGCGAGCCGGTCGCCGGACCGCGGCGGCGTCGCCTTGGCCATCAAGGTCGCGAGATCGGCGAAGGCCCAGGTCCGTGGTCCGACGATGTGGCGATAGGCCATCCCGCGAGGTCTTCCGGCTCGGTCACGACAGGCAGAGGATGCGCGACGGCGCGGTTATGTCAAAGCGCAGGCGATCCCGTGATCCCGGAAGAGGTCAGGCCGCGCCCGCATGCGGGGCGGGCTCTTCCGTCGAGATCGCGTCGACCGTGCGCTGGCCCGTCTCGTCCCGCCCGTCCGCACGGTCGATGCGGATCTGCATGCCCTTGGGCTGCATGTTGCCGTAGGGCGTCGAGAAGGCGATCTCGGCCGCATCGCGGCCGACGCCGATGCGCACGAGGCCGTCGAGGTTCGCCTGCCGCGTTGCGTCGAACAACCACCAGCGTCCGTCGAGATAGGCTTCGAAGACGGCGTGGAAGTCGCAGGGCACGAGGCCGTAGGCGTAGCAGGAGACGAAGCGGGCCGGGATGCCGAGTGCCCGGCAGAAGGCGGTGCCGAGATGGGCGAAATCCCGGCAGACGCCGGCACGGGCGAGTAGGGTCTCGTCGGCGGTGGTCTCCTCGTCGCTCGCGCCGCGCACGTAGGCGATGTGGTCGTGGATCCAATTGCAGATCGCGTTCACCCGCTGATGCCCTTTGGAAAGGCCACCGAACTCGGCCTGCGCGAAGGGGGTGAGCCGGTCGGAGGAGACGAAGCGGCTCGGCAGCAGGAAGGGGAGGATGTCGAGTGGGAGCGCGGCGAGCGGCGTCTCGTCGATCCCGGCCGGGTCCGCCCGGGTAACGGTGAGGTCGACCTCGGCATTGTACTCGAGCGAGAACGCCCCGGTCGGCACGGTCACGCCGAGATAGCGGTTCTGGAAGTCGGGCGAGACGTAGATGCGCCGCGCGAGGTCCGGCGAGAGGGTCAGGCTCTCGCTGACGATGTGAAGGCTCTTCAGCCGCGCCACCTCGAGATTGAAGATGAACAGCGTGTCCGAGAGGATCTCGTAGGAGAGGCTGCAGCCCAGGGTGTAGCGCACCGGCGGCTCCTTGCGCGGGGGGACGACAGGCCCGGTGCAAGGACCGCGCCCGGCGATTCTGGGGATCGAGCAAGCCCTCCCCGAATGTCGGGCGCAGGTGTCCTCAAGTCCGGGGCATCAGCACCACGGTCAGCGAGCGCACGCCCTGCGCCCCGTGAATCAGCACGCCCTCGATGTCGGCGGTGGCCGAGGGGCCCGTGTGCAGCACGGCATAGGCCGCTCCCGCGAAATCCGGTCGCCGGTAGGCCGCCTGAATGTTGACGAGGATGTCCTGGGGATCGAGCAGCACGATCAGGTGCTGGGCCAGGTAGGCCACCGCGTTGACCCGCAATTCGTCCTGCGTGAACAGCACCGAGCCCGTCTCCGCGACGCCGAAGACCGCGCGCACCACCGCGACGTCGACATCGGCGAGGTCGGCCGGGTTCTCCACCTGCGCGAGATCCCGGTTCCCCTGCACCTCCGGCACAGCCGAGGCCACGACCCTGGCGGCGGCGAGGCGCTCGCGCACCGGCGCCAGCGGATCACGGCCGGGCTCGGCCTCGGCGACGCGCCCGCCCATGCGTTTCAGGCGGTCCGCGAACTCGGCGACGAGATCCGGGCCGACGAGGGGCGCGAAATCCGGCAGGGACGGCAGGGGATAGGCGCCCGCGGGGCGGTTCTGCCGGATCGCCCCGAGGATCGCCTCGCGCGAGCTCACGCTTCGCCTCCCGTCTTGTCCGCCTTCATGCGGTTCTGCCGGTACCAGGCGTGGAAGCTCTGGCGCGGGGTGTGGGGCATCTCGCGTCCCCTCCCCCAGGTGTTGACCGGGTTGTAGACGGCGAAGCGCGGCAGCACCCGCAGGGCCGAATCCGCCGCGCCGATCGCGGCCCGGTAGGCGGCCGGGCGGCTCAGCACCTGGCCCGCGGCCTTCATCATGCCCTTCTTGACGAGCGGGATCTCGTGCTCCTCGGCCAGTACCTTGCGCCACGCGAAGATCTGCTCGTGGATGTTGATCTTCACCGGGCAGACGTTGGTGCAGGAGCCGTTCATCGTCGAGGAGAAGGGCAGCGTCGAGTATTTCCGCTTGTTGAAGGTCGGGTCGATGATGAGCCCGATCGGTCCCGAATAGGTCGCCCCGTAGGAGAGGCCGCCCGAGCGCCGGTAGACCGGGCAGGTGTTCATGCAGGCCCCGCAGCGGATGCATTTCAGCGAGGTCCAGAACTCCTCCATCCCGAGGCGGGCCGAGCGGCCGTTATCGACGAGCACCATGTGCATCTCGGTGCCCTTGCGGGGCCCGCGGAAATGCGAGGTGTACTGGGTGATCGGCGAGCCCAGAGCGGAGCGGGAGAGCAGCCGGATGAACACGCCGAGATGCTCGATCCGCGGGATCAGCTTCTCGATGCCGATCGAGTGGATCTGCAGCTTCGGCACGTTGCCCGAGAGGTCGGCGTTGCCCTCGTTGGTGCAGGTCACCACCGTGCCGGTCTCGGCGATCGCGAAGTTGCAGCCCGTCATCCCGGCATCGGCCGTGAGGATGTGCGGGCGCGTCGTCTCGCGCTGGCTCTCGGCGAGATAGTGGATGTCGTCGTTCTCGGGATCGGTGCCGAGCGTCCGGGCGAAGACCTCCGCCACGTCGAGGCGGGTCTTGTGGACGGCCGGGCAGACGACGTGGCTCGGGTCCTCGTTGTCGAGCTGCTGGATGCGCTCGCCGAGGTCGGTCTCGATGATCTCGATGCCCTGTGCGGCCATGTAGTGCCGAAAGCCGCATTCCTCCGTGAGCATCGACTTGGACTTGATGAGCGTCCTCGCACCGTGGTCTTTCAGGATGCCGTGGACGATGCGGTTATGCTCCGCGCCATCCGCCGCCCAGTGGACGTGGACGCCGTTCGCCTTGGCATTGGCCTCGAACTCCTCGAGGTAGCGGTCGAGGTTCGAGAGGGTGTGCGCCTTGATCTGCGAGGCGAGCTCGCGCAGCGCCTCCCATTCGGGGATGCCGTGGGCGACCGTGTCGCGCTTCTTGCGCAGGTCCCACAGGCGCTCGTCGTGGGCCTTGAGGTGCAGGGGCGCCGCGATGAAGCGCTCGGCGGCCTCCGCCTGATCGATCGGCCGGTTGCCCTTGACCTTGGCGCCCCGCGGCTGCGGCTCGCGGGTGCGGGCCGCCTTGGGCGCAGCGCTGATCGGCTGGGAAGCGGCTTCCGCGTGCTGCAGCCGGCCGCCATCCTGGCCGCGCTCGCTCTCGTCGGAGGGCTGGCGGACGTCCGGATGGATCAGGCCGCCGCGCTGGCTCGCGCCGTCATGGACGCGAAGGTCGTTTGGCTCGCTCATGCGGCGGCTCCGTTCAGGACCTGGGCGATGTGGATGAACCTGAGCGGCACGCCGAGGCGCTCGGCGCAGCCCTTCTGGTGCATCATGCAGGAGGAATCGGCCGAGACGACGTATTCCGCGCCGGCCCGGGCGTGGTCGCTCACCTTGTCGTAGCCCATCTTGGCCGACACGGCGGGCTCGAACACCGAGAAGGTGCCGCCGAAGCCGCAGCACTCGTCCGGCCGCGCGATCTCGACGACCTCCAGGCCCTTCACCTTGGCGAGGAGATCGAGCGGCTTCGAGAAGAAGGGTGCGTTGATCTCGCTGGGGCGGGCGTGGCCGATGCCGCGGAGCGCGTTGCAATTCGAGTGGTAGCTGACCTTGTGCGGGAATTCCGCCCAGGGAAACGCCTCGACCTTGAGCACGTCGTGCAGGAACTCGACGAGTTCGTAGGTGTTCGCCCGGACGTGCCGAACCTCGTCCGTCTGCGGGATCGCGGTGAGGTGGGCGCGGACCTGATGGGCGCAGCTGCCCGAGGGCACGACGATGTGGTCGAAGCCGGAAAAATTCCTCACGAACAGCGCTTCGGTCGCTGCCGCCTCGGCGTGGCAGCCGGTATTCGTCATCGGCTGGCCGCAGCAGGTCTGGTCGTAGGGGTACTCGACGTCGAGGCCGAGGCGCTCCAAGAGCTCGAGCGTCGCGATGCCGACCTCCGGCTCGAAGGCATCGACGTAGCACGGCACGAACAGTCCGATGCGCATGGGAGCGTCTCACCGCTGTCCGGCGGAACGGAATCGCGCCAGACTGGAACTCTTCAAAGGTCAGGCTGTGGGTCTACGCAGAACGCGGCGCTTCTGCCACCCCAAACCGCCCCGACCGATGAGAGGCGGCACCGATCGTAACGCCGCGGGCGTTGCCGCTCAGCGGATGAGGTTCGTCTTGGCGAGGTCGAGGACCGCATCGCCCCGCCCGCTCATGACCGCCCGCAGCACGTAGAGGCTGAAGCCCTTGACCTGCTGGCCGTCGATCTTGGGCGGGATCGAGAGTTCCTGCCGGTTGACCACGACGTCGAGAAGCGTCGGGCCTTCATGGGCGAAGATCTCGGAGGCGGCACCCTCCAGTTCGCCCGGATCCTCGACGCGGACGCCGTGGATGCCCGCGGCGCGGGCGAGGCTCGCGAAATCCGGGTTCTCGAGTTCGACCCCGGTCTCCAGGTAGCCCGCGGCCTTCATCTCCATCTCGACGAAACCGAGCGAGCCGTTGTTGAAGACGACGATCTTCACCGGCAGCTTCTCCTGCCGCAGTGTCAGCAGGTCGCCCATCAGCATGGCGAACCCGCCGTCCCCGGAGAGGGAGACGACCTGGCGCTTGCGGTTCGCGGCCTGTGCGCCGAGCCCCTGCGCCATGGCGTTCGCCATCGAGCCGTGCACCCAGGAGCCGAGGAGCCGGCGTCGCCCATTCATCCGGAGGTAGCGCGCGGCCCAGATCGTCGGCGTACCGACATCCGCCGTGAAGATCGCGTCCTCGGCGGCCGCGTCGCTCACCACCTTGGCGAGGTACTGCGGGTGGATGGGCTTGCGGCCGGGCTTGCCGGTCGCGAGCTCGTCGAGCCCCTCCCGCGCCTTGGCGTAGTGCTTCAGGCTCGCGTCCAGGTAGCTCCGGTCGCTCTTCACCTGAAGCTTCGGCAGGAGCGCCTCGATCGTCGCGGCGACGTCGCCGACGACGCCGAGATCGAGCCGGCAGCGCCGGCCGAGCTGCTGCGGCCGCAGGTCGACCTGCGCGACCTTGGCGCCGCTCGGATAGAATTGCTTGTAGGGGAAGTCGCTGCCCAGCATCAGCAGGGTCTCGCAGGCATGCATCGCGGCGTAGCCCGACGAGAAGCCGATCAGGCCCGTCATGCCGACGTCATAGGGGTTGTCGTACTCGACGAATTCCTTGCCGCCGAGCGCGTGCACGATCGGACTCTTGAGTGTCTCGGCGAGGCGAAGAAGCTCCGCATGCGCCCCGGCGCAACCACGCCCGCAGAGCAGCGTGATCCGCTTCGAGCCGTTGAGGAGGTCGGCGAGCGCGTCGAGCTCCGCCTCGGCCGGCCGCACGACCGGCTTGGGCGGAATGAGGCCGCGGATGGGTCCGACCGCGCGGACGGGCGCATTCTTCACCGCGACGTCGCCGGGGATGATGACGACGGCCACGCCCCTCTGGCCGATGGCGGCCCGCAGGGCATTCTCGAGCACGAAGGGAAGCTGCGAGGGGTCGGAGACCGTCTCGCAGTAATGCGAGCACTCGCGGAACAGGTGCTTCGGGTCCGTCTCCTGGAAGTAGCCGGAGCCGATCTCGGCCGAGGGGATGTGAGCCGCGATGGCGAGCACCGGCGTGCGCGTCCGATGGCAATCGTAGAGGCCGTTGATCAGGTGGACGTGGCCCGGCCCGCAGGACCCCGCGCAGACCGCGAGCCCGCCCGTGATCTGACTCTCGGCTCCCGCCGCGAAGGCGCCGGCCTCTTCGTGCCGGACGTGGATCCATTCGATCCGGCCGCGCGAGCGGATCGCCTCCGTGATCGCGTTGAGGCTGTCGCCGACGACGCCGTAAATGCGGGCGACGCCGATCTCCTGAAGGGTCTCGACGACGAGATCGGCGACGTTGTGGATGGTCATGGCCCGGTTCCCGGCTCGGCATGCGCTCCTGTCCGAACCGATGAAGCGGAGCCGTGTTCCGCTGCGTTGCGGAAGGTGCGTGGGCGCTCAGTCCTTCAGGTCGGCGGCGCGCGGCGCCACGACCGCGAAGAGGTCGGCGAGGGCGGCGAGGCTCGCGGATTGGAGCTGCGCCGCGGGCACGACGCTGCCGTCGGGCGCTGGCAGATCCCGCGTCGCGGTGGCGGCAGCCACCACGGTCGGGCGGAAGCCCAGGTTGAAGGCGCTGCGGGCGGTCGAATTCACGCACATATGCGTCATGAACCCCGCCAGCACCACGTCCTTCACGCCCGCAGCCTCCAGCCGAGCCTGGAGGTCGGTGCCGACGAACGAACTCGGATAGGATTTGGTGATCACGGGTTCGTCGCCCTGCGGCGCGACCTCGTCGCTAATCTGGCCGATCGGCGCCGTCACGTCGTAGGGCGAGCCCAGTCCCGCATCGTGGCGGACGTGGATGACCGGGATGCCGGCCGCCCGGGCCCGGTCCAGGAGTTCCCGCGCTTCGCGGACGGCCGCCTCGACGCCGTCGAGCCGCATCACCCCCTCGCGGTAGGTGTTCTGGAGATCGATCAGCACGAGGGCCGAGCCCTTCAGGGTGCCGGGGCTCGAGCCCAGCCCCGAGAGGTCGCGCAGGGTTTTCAGGTCGGTCATACGGGCGTTCCTCTCGCGAAGCGGGTGCGGTCCGGCAGAGGAGGCGGTTTTCGGCTCCCGCGTCAATGCGACCTTCGTCCGTCGGAAACCCCGAGGATCTCGGCCACATCGCTCTGCGTGACCGCTTCGCCGGCGCGGGCATAGTCGGCGAGGGTCAGCGGCGCTCGCCGCGCAGGCGCGTGGGGCTGCACGCTCGCGAGGCGCCCCCGGGCGGCGAGGAGATGAGCCAGAAGCTCGTGCGGATCGCTCGTCGGCGGAATCAGGAAGCCGCCGCCCTCCGCGCGGATCCGCTCCGCCGGCGCACCGAAATCGAAGGCCGCCACCGGATAGCCCGCCTCCCAGACCTCGGAGAGGACGTAGGAGTAGGTTTCCGGCCAGACGCTCGGCAGGAGCACGAAATCCGGCCCGATGGCCGTCAGGCGCGCCTGCAATTCGGAGGGCCGGTAGCGCCCCGAGACCGCGGCGTTGCCGTGCCGGATGAAGCGCGCGTCGTCGGCGGTGATGCCGACGACGGTGACGTGCAGCGGCGCCCGCTCCAGAGCCGCCTGCTGGACCGTGCGCAGGAGCAGGTTGTAGCCCTTGTGCCAGCCGATGGCGCCGACCACCGCGAGCGTGAGGGCCCGGGCGCCCTCGGCGCGCCGACCGATCACCCGGGTGGTTCCCTTCGGCTCTGGCTCCGGGTGCGGCAGGGCCGTTACCGATTGCAGGCCGAAGCGGCGGACGTAGCGCGCGGCGGTGTCGCGGGAGGGCGCGATCAGGCGACGGGCTCCCCGCAGGATCCCGGCGTTGAACCCGAGCCACGTCGCGAGGTCGTCCTCGATGAGCGCCGATTGATCGCCGAAACTGTAGGGTACGCCACCCGTGACGCAGATCTGGCAGACCTGGGGAGGCGGTTCACCGCAGTAGAAGTCGCGCCCGTCGATCAGGTGCACGCGCGGGCAGAACCACTGAAAGTCGTGGAGCATGACGTCGTAGGGGCGCGACGCCACCAGCGAGCGCAGGAGACCGCTGTCGAAATTGAGCCGGGAGTTGATGTGCAACTCGATGGCGACGCCGGCCGCCTCGATGCCCTTCAGGAAATCCTCGACCTGTGCCGTCCCGAGCGTGAGGGCGAATCCGTCCTCGTCGAAGCGGATCTCCAGGCGCGGATCCTCACCCTCGTCGTCGAGCGGGGCGAGAACGGCTAGCGCGTGACGCGGATCGCGGGACAGGCCGTGCATGTCCCGGACGTAGCGCTCGGTGCCGCCGCCCCGCCCGTGGCTGACATGCAGGGTCAGCCGATCGAAGCGGCCCGCAAGCAGCCGCTGCGCCACGGCGATCCGCGTCCGTGCGAGCGGGTCGGCCTTCACGAAGGCTTCGACCTCGGGAACGTATTCCGGGTAGAGCGCCTCCAGCCGGGCATGGTTCGTGGCCAGGATCTCGAGCCGCTTGGCGGGGCCGAAGGAGACGGAGCCCTCGTGCACGACGTAGGCGTCGGGGGCAGCGAGGTGGATCCAGCCGAGATCGCGGGCCGTGAGGCACCAATCGACCTCCTCGCAATAGCCGCGTCCCCAATCGGGCGAGAAGCTCCCGACCTCGTCGAGGGCCGCCCGGTTCAGGTGCATGCAGAAGCCGACGCCGGTCGGGAGCTCGACCGGCGGCGCCCCCGTCTCCGCGAAGGCCCGGTCGATCTCCGCAACGTCGAGCCCGAAGGCCGGCGGGTTGACGGCCGTGACGCTCGGGAAGCTCAGGATCGTGGCGTTGTTCGACAGGGGCGTGACGCTGGCGATGCCGGGCCGTGCGTGGCAGTGCCGCGAAAGCCGCTCGACGACGCCGGGCGGCAGGATCGTGTCGGCATTGACGAGGAGAGCGTCCTCGCCCGGGTCCAGCAGCGAGAAGCCGCGATTGACCGTCGCGATGAAGCCGAGGTTCTGCGGGTTCTCGAGGATCGTCAGGCCCGGATGGGCCGCCGCCGCGACCTCCGCGAGATAGGCGCCGACGGCCGCGTCCGGCGAGCCGTCGTTGATCACGAGCGCCCGGATCCGGCCCGGCCGCAAGTGCGGGATCAGCGAGGCGAGGCAGAGTTTCAGGTCGGCGAGCCCGTTATAGGCGGGCACGATGGCACAGACCGGCGGAGGGGTTGCAGGGGCGAGGCTCCGCGGAGCCGGCGGCGCCGCGTCGCGCCGCTCGGCCAGCAGGACCTCCGGGTCTGCCCGCTCCACCTCGACGATCTTCGCGCGGACCGCACGCCGGGTCTCCAGCGTGGTCTCGGGCAGGGGCTCGGACAGGAGCGCCGCGCGCGCTTCGGCCCGCCGTTCGGCGATCCGCGCGGCGAGCGTCCGCGTCGCGAAGCGGGCGATGCGCACGCCCCCGTCCTTCGGCCCTGCGACGAGGTCGAGGTCTCCGTCGATCTCGAGGTCGTAGAAGGCGAAACCGGTCGCCTCGCGCCCGTGCGCGGCCTTCAGGTCCGGCCGAAAATGGGTCGCGACCTCGGCCAGGGTGTCGTCACCGGAGACGAGCCGCATCGAGGTCGGGGCATCGAGGGAGGCCGCATCGAAGAACCAGCCCGCGACGCGGTTCGGGCTCGCGGCGTCGATGTGGAACTTGGGCTTGGCCGCCCATGGGCCGAACTCGATCGTGGTGTCGGCGACGCGGACGGAGAGGTGATGCGGCACACCGTCGAGAGCCGCGGGCGGCACCGGCAGCCGGAACCCGTTCCAGCCGCCCCACACGCCGCCGAACATCAGCTCTCGCCGGAATTGGTCCGGGGACGTCGCCCCATCCTCGACCCCATCGACGAGGAGGCGCACGAGAGGGGGCGGCTCCCCTCCTCGTGGCGCGAAGAGCGGCGAGACCCACCCTTCGACCGCGTAGTTGCGCACGCCGTCGATGCGGCCGGCATAGCGGCCGGGACCGACCTCGAAGTTGCGGCGGAGCGTGCGGGCGCCGATCGCGACGCTCACCGTGAGCGTGCTGTGGCCGGCAAGAAGAGCAGGATCGAAGAGTGCGTGCGCGTAGCGGGTGCCCCCGAGCGTGAGCGTGCGCCCCGTCGGTAACGTGCGGGTCGGTTCTCCCGGCGCGCGCAGCGACACCCGGACCTCCGCATTCGGCGAAGCGGCCGGCATGCCGACCAGCACGCCGCTGCCGTAGAGGGTGAACCACGGGCGTGCGGCGGAGCGCGCCGCGAGCCACCGCTGCCCGCCCGTCGCGAGGCTCCTCAGATTCTTGACGAGACGCAATGCCCTTGTCCGACCCGTGAACGCCGACTTCCAGGCGCGGCTTAGCGGCTTTTCAACCGGGGGTGAACCGGCGCCGTCGGCTCAGGCCGCGCGTCGATCGGCTTCCGGGCCATCGGACGCGACCCGCATGGCGCGCCGGCTGCGGTTGAGGACCCGTTTCAACAGGCCGCCGAGGACGAGTTCGATCGCGATGCCTCTCCGGTACCGGTCGCTCCAATCGGCGCCGCTGGCGAGCAGGCGCAAGGGCCCGAAGCTCTGGCTCAGGCGGCGCAGGGCCCGGTCCGACCGTTTGGTGCCGCCTGGCATCTCGGTCAGGCGGTCGACCAGGATGCGCAGTCGCACCGGCTCCGTGTCGATCCATTTCACGATGCCGGGCTCGCTCGCGGCGCTGCGCAGACGATGCCCGAAGATGCCGCGCCGCGTGAATCGCGAGACACGGGCGAGGCTCTCGCGCAGCACGGTGCGCGAGCTCTTCCACCGCACCAGGGCTCCGGTGTGGTTGCTTCCATGCTGGACGTAGCGCGCCAGCGGCTCGGCGAGGTAGCGCAGGCTGCCGCGGCGGGCAGCCAGCAGGGCGATCCAATGGTCGTGATAGGTCAGCCCGGGTGCGGCCGGGAAGGGCAGCGCCTCCTCGATCAATTCCCGCCGCGCAAGGATCGTCATGCCGGTGACGACGTTCGCGAGCAGGAGGCCGCCGAGGCTTCCATATCGAGGCCGCCGGTGCACCCAGTAGGTCGGCGAGATGAGGCTGCCGTCCGGCCGCACGACCTCCATATCCGAGTAGCAGCAGGCGTGATCGACGCCCTCCGCAACCGCGACCTGGCGGGCGAGGCGTTCGGGAAGCCAGACGTCGTCCTGATCGCTGAAGGCGACGAACCCGCAGCTGTCCGGAAGGGACGCGCAGGCCCGTTCGAAATTGCGATAGAAGCCGAGCCTGGGGCCGGGCGGCAGGAGGTGGAACCGCGAGTCGCCGCCGATCGTCTCGGCGATCGCGCGCAGCACATCCGGCCTCGATTGATCGTCCGAGATGACGCAGATCCAGTCGCGATGGGTCTGCGCGCGGATCGATGCGATCTGCCGGGCGAACAGGGCGGGATCGGGGTTGTGGGTCGCCATGGCGATGCCGACCCGTCCCAGCGCGCGGTTCTCTCCCGTGGGTTCCGCAACCGGCTCGGCCCTGATCAGATCGACCGCGGCGAGGCGGATCTCGCTCGAAGCTCCGTCACCCCAATGCACGGTCGCTTCGAGAAACGCCGCCCCGTTGCTCAGGCCCGGGTCCGGCGGAAACACCGCCGAGAGGTAGAAGCCGCCGTCGATGCGATCGCCGATTCCGGCTTCCGTCGGCCCGAGCAGACCGTCCTGGAGGAAGAGGCGGCTGGCCTCGACGGTCCGGCCACCCTGAACGAGGCGCAGGTGCAGGGAGGCGACGCGCTCAGCGCGATCGTGGACGAAGCCGCGCAGGCCGAGTGCCGCTCCGCGTGCCGACAGGACGACGGGAGACACGCCCCGATCCAGCGAGATCCAGAGGTCTCTCTCCATCATGATTCATGACCGCCCCGCGGGCGTTCGGAGCGGCGGAAGGTCCGCACGGTGACGTGTCCCGTATCCCTGTCTGGCCGAATCCGGCGTGGCGACCCCGGTAGGGCTCGAACCTACGACCTGCCGCTTAGAAGGCGGCTGCTCTATCCAGCTGAGCTACGGGGCCACGGCCGGCGCCTCTCTAACAGAGGGCATGGGACGAGTCATCCGATGCCGCCACCGTCGAGAGTGCGCCCGAGCGCGGGCTGCCTGCGGCCCTCAGGCCTCCTTCTTCCGGCGCCCGGGCCGGCGCTTCTTCTCGCCCTCGTCCGCTGACGCTTCGGCAGTCTCGGCGGGAGCCGACTCGACGGTCTCGTCCGCGGCGCCCTTTGCCGGGGACTTGCGGCGCTGCTGCCCGAGGCCGAGGGCGCGAGCGAGCTCCGAGCGCTGCTCCGAATAGCTCTGCGAGGTCATCGGATAGTCGGGCGCGAGACCCCACTTCGCACGATACTGTTCCGGCGTCAGCCCGCGCAAGGTGAGGTGCCGCCTCAGGGTCTTGTACTGCTTGCCGTCCTCGAAGCTGATCAGATAGTCGGCCGTGACCGAACGGCGAATCTCCTGACTCGTCGCTTTCGGAGGACCCGCTTCAGCACTCGCCCGGCCGTTCCCGGACACGGTGCGGATCGCCTCGTGTACGTCGCTGAGGAGCTTCGGAAGCTCCGCGCTTTGTACATGATTGTTGCTGACGTAAGCCGAAACGATGTCTGCCGCGAGGGTGATGAGGTGCCCCTTGTCGGTCTCTGTCTCGCTCATGCTCATTGGCCATATTATCGTGCGTTGATGATATTCTCGACCGTAAGCTCAGCACCGGCAACCGGCAAGATGTTTTGGGGACGAGAACGTCCGAAAAACGACGATAAATGTGGATGGTTACCACCGATTTTGCAGGCTGCCGGCCCGAAAGACCGTCCGGACTCGAACTTCGTGCGCGCTTTTCCAACGCATCACCGAAATCGCCGGATGCGAGTTCTGCGCGGGCTGATGCCGGGCAAGGTCTTATCAGGATTGCGCAAAAGCTCTTCATGGCCCGCACGCTCACGCGCATCGATCTTCAGGCTTGAACCCTGAGTTCCGAAGCTCAGCGCGAGGTTCGGGGACGAGCGAGGCGCCGCTCAACAGCGCAGGGCCATCGACATTTCTCGAAACGCCGGCGGCGTGCCGGCGCGCCCTCGACCGGACGGTGCCGCTCGGCTCGACCGCGCGGTATGATTCGTCGGCGCGCACGGCATCGTCCGGCAGAGCCCTGCCGGTGCCGCCTCTCGTGTGTCTGCAGCGTTGGCGTGCGCGGATCAGTCGAGGCCGAGCATCAGACCGATGTTCTGCACGGCCGCGCCGGACGCGCCCTTGCCGAGATTGTCGAGGCGGGCGACCAGGACGGCCTGCGCGTGCTCGTCCGATCCGAAGACCCGCAATTCGAGAAGATCGGAATCGTTGAGGTCTTCCGGCTCCAGGCGCTCCCGATGCGCGCCGGTGGCCGCGCCGGGAACGACCCGGACGAGGTTCTGCCCGGCATACCAGTCGCGGAGCGTGGATTCGAGGTCGCTCGCATCGGGGGTGCCGGGCACGCTTCCGAGATGCAGCGGGATGCTGACCAGCATCCCCTGCCGAAAATTGCCGACGGAGGGCACGAAGATCGGCCGCCTGCTCAGTCCGCTATAGGTCTGCGTCTCGGGCAGGTGCTTGTGCGCGAAACCGAGGCCGTAGAGCTGGAACGGGGGAGCGGCGCCGCTCTCGTAGGCCTCGATCATGCTCTTGCCGCCGCCGCTATAGCCGCTGACCGCGTTGATGCTGATCGGGAAGTCGGGCGGGATCAGCCCGCCGTCGACGAGCGGGCGCAGCAGCGCGATCGCCCCGGTCGGGTAGCAGCCGGGATTGGCCACACGCCGGCTCACCCGAATCGCGCCGGCCTGCTCCCGCGTGAGTTCCGGGAAACCGTAGACCCAGCCCGGGCTGACCCGGTGCGCGGTGCTCGCGTCGAGGATGCGGGGGCCGCCCCCGGGGAGGCCGTCCGCGAGCGCCACGGTTTCCCGTGCCGCGTCGTCGGGAAGGCAGAGCACCACGAGGTCGACCTCGCCGAGGAGCGCGCGCTTGGCCGCCACGTCCTTTCGGCTCTCGTGCGGGATGCTGCGCAGTTCGACGCGCCCGTCCCGCTCCAAGCGCTCACGAATGCCGAGACCCGTCGTGCCGGCCTCGCCGTCGATGAATACCCTTTTCCTGTCCGGGCTGGTCCGGTCCGCCATCGCCTGTCGCCTTCCCGCGCTGTCGCTGCCCCGCGAGGTGGAGGGGAGCGGTGCGCAAGTCAATGTTGCCGGACGAACATGACAATCCGTCGTGGCCGGCCCTCGTCCACAGGCTGTCCCGATGTCGCGGCCGGCAGGCCGGAACTCCCCTCTCCGCCTCCGGTTGACCGCCCAATCCTCAATATTCGGAGACGAGTGACATGTCGGAGACTGCCGAGAAGACCGACCCCAAGCTGTGGCAGACGGTCAAGAAGCGCGTCACCCAATCCTCGAAGGGCGGGAAGCCGGGGCAATGGTCCGCCCGGAAGGCACAGATGGCGACGTCCGAGTACAAGAAGGAGGGCGGCGGCTACGCCGGCAAGAAGGGCGGCGACAACCACCTCAAACAATGGACGGATGAGGAATGGGGCACGAAATCCGGTCGGAAGAGTGCCGATACGGGCGAGCGCTACCTGCCGAAGAAGACCCGCAACACCCTGTCCGATGCCGAGTACGCGCGCTCCTCGGACAAGAAGAGGGCCGACACGGCGAAGGGCAAGCAGTTCTCGAAGCAGCCGAAGGACGTGGCCCGCAAAGCCGCAGCGTCGCGCAAGGGCGCAGCGTCGCGCAAGAGCGGTGTCAGCGCCTCCGGCTCCACGAAAGCGGACCTGATGAAGAAGGCGCAGGCCAAGAACATTCCCGGACGCTCGAAGATGTCCAAGGGCGAGTTGGAGCGCGCGCTCCACGCCTGAAACCGCCGTGCCGGCGTCCCGGGCGCACGGCCAACCTCAAGAAAAAAGGGCGGACCCTCGCGGGCCCGCCCTGTTCGTTCGCCGAAGCCGACGTCGCCGTCAGCGCTTCGAGAACTGGAAGCTGCGGCGGGCCTTCTTGCGGCCGTACTTCTTGCGCTCGACGACGCGGGAGTCGCGCGTGAGGAAGCCTTCGCGCTTCAGCGGCGAGCGCAGTTCCGGCTCGTAGTAGGTCAGGGCCTTCGAGAGGCCGTGGCGCACCGCGCCAGCCTGGCCCGAGAGGCCGCCACCCGCCACCGTCACGGTGATGTCGTACTGGTCGACGCGGTTGGCCACCTGGAGCGGCTGACGCAGGATCATGCGCAGCACGGGCCGGGCGAAGTAGGTGTCGACCGGGCGGCTGTTGATGACGATCTTGCCGGAGCCCGGCTTGATCCAGACGCGGGCGACCGCGTCCTTGCGCTTGCCGGTGGCGTAGGCCCGGCCCTGGGCATCCAGCTTCTGGACATGGACCGGAGCGTCGCTCTGGTTGTCCGAGGCGGTGTTGGTCCGGTTGAGGTCGGCGAGGGACTGAAGGGTCGCCATGATCAAGCGCTCACGTTCTTGCGGTTGAGGGCGCCGACGTCGAGCGACTGCGGCTGCTGGGCCTCGTGCGGGTGCTCGGTGCCCTTGTAGACCCGCAGGTTGCCCAGGATCTGGCGGAAGAGCGGGCCGCGCGGGAGCATGCGCTCCACGGCCTTCTCGACGACGCGCTCGGGGAAGCGGCCCTCGAGGATGAACTTGGCCGAGCGCTCCTTGATGCCGCCCGGATAGCCGGTGTGGTGGTAGTAAACCTTCTGGTTGTACTTCCGCCCGGTGAACTTCACCTTCTCGGCGTTGATGACAATGACGTTGTCGCCGCAATCGACGTGGGGCGTGTAGGCGGCCTTGTGCTTGCCGCGCAGGCGCATCGCGACGATGGAGGCGAGCCGGCCGACGACCAAGCCCTCCGCATCGATCACGACCCACTTCTTGTCGACGTCGGCGGGCTTCAGCGAAGTTGTTTTCATGGCCGAACCCGTGACTTGGGGGTGTGACGTGGGGTGTCTCGAAAACGAGTGCCGCCACGTTCGGGGGAACGCAGCGGCGTACGGCGGCTCCCATACGGGTCTCTTCGCCCCGCGTCAAGGCAATTGCGGGCAGCCAAGAGCCGAAAACGCGAGATTTCAGAGGTGCTTCGTCATTGCGGTATCATGATACCGCAGATCCGGGCGGGATCGAGTAGGTTCCGGTCGCGTGACAGACGAGATCGTCCGAGTCCCGCGCCGTGATGAGCACCTCGCCGACGGCGAGACGCCGGCCGAGCTTCATCAGCCGTGCCTCCGCCACGAGCCCGGCCGGCCCCGGTCTCCGAAGGAAGTTGAAGCTGAGATTGGTGGTGACCGCGAGACCGACGGGGCCGATCTGCGAGAGGATCGCCGCGTAGAGGGCGAGATCCGCGAGCGCCATCATGGACGGCCCGGACACCGTGCCGCCGGGGCGCAGGTGACGCTCGTGATGGTCCATCCGCATGCGCGCCGAGAGGCGGCCCACCGCCTCCAGGTGATAGGTGCGTCCGCCGTGATGGATCTGCGGAAACTCGCGCTCCAGGAAGGCGGTGACCTCGGCCAGGGACATGCGCGGCTCGCCGCCCTCCACTTCGCGCAATCCCGACATCCCCGCCTCACCCCTGCCCTGCGCCGCTCGCGCGGAGCGCCGTCGCTGTCCAGGGCCGCCTTGCAGCATGGGCGGGGATGGCCGACAAGTCCCGCCATGATCCCGACTCCCGATGCGCGGCCCGAGGGCCTCCCGACCCGCCACGACAGCTACCCGGATGCGTTGATCCGGAAAATCCTGCGCGAGGCGCGCTCGATCGCGCTCGTCGGCGCCTCGGCGAACCCCGCGCGACCCAGCTGGATCGTGCTGAAATACCTCCTCGACCGCGGCTACGACGTCGTACCCGTCAACCCCGGACTGGCCGGCCAGGAGCTCCTCGGGCGGCGGGTCGTCGCCTCGCTCGCGGATCTCGGACGCCGTGTCGACATGGTCGAGATCTTCCGCAACGCGCAGGCCGCCGGTCCCCTCGTCGACGCGGCGTTGTCGCTGCCCGATCCGCCGGGGGTGATCTGGATGCAACTCGGCGTGCGCAACGACGCCGCCGCGGCCCGTGCCGAGGCGCGGGGCCTCACCGTCGTGATGAATCGCTGTCCGAAGATCGAGTACGGACGCCTGTCGGGCGAGATCGGCTGGACGGGGGTGAACTCGCGCATCATCAGCGCCAGAAAGCCCGTCCTGTCCTCTCGCGGCGTGCAGAAGCTGACGATCGACAGCCGCGGCGGGGAGTGAGCGTCCGTCGGCGGGCAGAACGCGAGCGCCGCGCCCCGGCCACGCCTCGTCCGCTCGATCCGGCTACGCGACGGTGAGACGCAATCGCTGAACGGCGATGCCGAGGATGCGGAGATCGTCCCAACGCCCCGTCCGGTTCGCACTCGCGGCATCGGGAATCACGAGAAGTAGGGTGAGCCTGGGTCGAGCCTCGACGACGCCGCTCGGAATCGGGATCGTGAAACTCGCCTCGTGCGCGACACTGATCTCCTTCAGATGATGTCCGTTCACGATGACGGCTACTCGCTGTGCGGGAAGGTCGGGTCCGACATTCCCGAAAGCCTGAAGATGGAGGATCAAGTCCGATCGGAAGGGCGGTTTCGCGAGTTCGATGACGGCGTGATCGTCGAGCGTCCATTCGTAGGTGGTCGAGGCGTCCCCTGCCCACCCTTGGCGAAGGGATGCGCGCGCATTGCCCTCCGCGCCGAACCGTAGATCGGCGAGCGCGAGCCCGGCATGGGCGCGGTAGGCCGCCACGGCCACTTCGCTGCCCCGTTGCACTTCCGTCTCGAATGTCATCCCGAAGGCGAGTTGCTGAGCGCGCTGGCCGATCGAGCGCGCCCGATCCTCCCTCTGTCGCAGCCAGAGAACCTTCTCGACCAAGTCCCTCATCTCGGGTTCGACCGGGACGTAGTGGATCCAGGGCTCGAGCCGATCGTAATACCACTGCCTGAATCCGTGCGGGGAGGCGACCTTGAACACCGGGCTGCCGGAGAGCAGCTTCAGGAAGAGACCCGGCCAGGAGTTCGTATTGCCGTCGATGTCGATATGGTATCTATAGTTGATCAGCTCCTCGTTGCTCACGTAAGGCTTGTGGTAGCCTTTGGCGATGATGGCATCGCGCGAAGCACCCGGTACCTGAACGAATTGCGAGATCCCGACGTCGAAGATGTCGGGCCGATTCGCCTCGTCGACGCGTTGGCACAGGACGACGCGGGGAAGTTCCTGCCAGATATGGCCAAGGCCGGTATCGGACCCGCGCCAGAACACCACGTCCCGGCGTTCGGCCCAATCCAGAGCCTTGGTGTGCACGATGGTTCGGAAGTTCTGGTAGGCGCGATTGTACATGAAGATCGGATCGGGGATTAAGAACGTCTTCCTGTCGTTCGAACACCCCGAGATCGCGCCGGGCATGCTGGCGTCTCCGAGGGCGAATACGGCCGTCGATGCCGCCTCGACCTTGGAGATCGTGGATTGGATGATCGGAAGCCAGTCGATCAATCGCCCAAAGATCTCATCGGCATGAACGAAGCTGTAGAGATGCTGGTTGACGGCGATGACGCAGGCCGGCCCGGCGCCGAGCGTGACGTGGACAGCCTCCCGGTGCTTGAAGGGGCTGACATAATCGAGGGTCCACGTGACATCGAAATCGATGCCGAGATCGGCTTTCAGTGCGTCCATGCCGAGTTCCGGGCACCCGCACACCATGCAGGCCGCCGCAAAAACCCGCTTGTGCGCCCATGAGAGCTTGGCCAGCTCAAATCGATCGGCGAGCGCGGTCAGATAATCTCGGGCTTCCTCGATTCTCAGATCGAAGGCGATCAGTTGCGCATCGATGATGCCGACGTCGAATTCATGGAGGTTTCCAGCATCTCTGCGCTGGCGAAGCCGATCGGCGAGCGACGCATCTCGCCGCTGGAGCGCGATCCGGATTTCTTCAACGGAGATCATTCGGTGCTAACCTGCTTGGATAAGCCGGACTTGTAGAGGGATGATGAGGTCAGTGTTGCAATGGCTGCGGGGCTTCGTCCCCGGCCGCGCAATGTCCGCTCGGCTTGCAGATCGTCCAGGGATGGCGCAAACCGGCAGCTGTGCCATTCGTGGCGAGTTCTCGGCCTTGGATCAAGCATCTGGGAGCCTCGATATGCTCGATCCATCCTCTGCGCCTCAGGTTGCCCGCAGCGAGGAGGAGGCTGGTGCGATTGCTCGGGCCGCTGCCGAAGGACGGGTGATCGTCACGGACTACCCGATCCGGCCGCGGGTGCGGGCTTTTTCCGAGAGTGCGGGGGGGCGCCGAATTCGCGCCCTCTGCGATGGCGCGGACGAGTCCGTATCCGGCTGGCTCACGACCGTGCGCGACCATCTTCCCGCCCTGCGCGCGATCTCCTTCTCCGGAGATCCGGAGGCCCCCGAACCCTACTGGAACAACGGCATGATTCCCGGCCTCGACGGGATGTTGCTCTACGCGATGATCCGGCGGCTGAAACCCGCGACCTATCTCGAGGTCGGATCCGGGAACTCGACGAAGTTCGTCGCGAAGGCGATCCGCGACGCCGGCCTCAGCACGAGGATCATCTCGATCGATCCCTATCCCCGGGCCGTCGTCGATGCTCTCTGCGACGATGTCGTTCGCCAACCCTTCGAGGATGTTCCGATCGATCGCTACCTCCCGACGCTGAAGGAGGGCGACGTCGTCTATATCGACAACTCACATCGTGCGTTTCAAAACTCCGATGTCACCGTCTTCTTCACGGAGCTTCTGCCGGCTTTGCCGGCCGGCGCCTATTACGGTATCCACGACATCTTCCTTCCGGCCGATTACCCGGAACAATGGCTCGATCGGTATTACAACGAGCAATACCTGCTCATCGCCTATCTGCTGGGAGGGGCCGACGGCGACGCGGTGGTGTTTCCGGGCCTGCATGCCTCCGTGCAGCGGGCGGGCGAACTCGCGGATCTGTTCGACGCGCCGGAATTCGAGGGTGTGTCGCGGCATGCCGGGGCGTTCTGGATGCGGCGAGGAGGCTGACGCTCGAACGATCGGGCCTGCGCCTTCGCATCATACAAAGCGGCCCTACCCCCGACCTCATCTGTGCGGGGGGGCGATACCGGCCTCGCCGAGCGGGAGGCGGCCCTGCGCCGGCCGCGGGCGTCACGATACCGAGAGTGGCCGAACCGGATTGGCATCCCGGCCGAGCGTCCGTTCGGCTCGCGGTGTCGTTCTCTGAGCCGGGGATGTATCGAAAGTCTGTTCAAGTCTCCGCAGATCGAAATCTGTGACATCGGAAACTTGGATGGTGGGCGCGACAGGGATCGAACCTGTGACCCCTACCATGTCAAGGTAGTGCTCTCCCGCTGAGCTACGCGCCCGTCCGAAGCCGTTCCGCTCCGGTGAGGCCGCGGCTATAGCTTCTGGCGAGTGGGTGCGCAAGCCGAAGATCGGTGATTTCGCATCACGTCTCGTCCGCCCGTCGCGTGACCGCTGCAACGGCTCGCGAAATGCGCTAAGGCGCTGACCCGCCCGGCCACGATGGGGCGGGTCAGATCAGCCGAAACAGCAGTGAGAGGGAATGCGATTCCTCGTCGATTTCGACCGTGGCGACATCATCCGGTTCTGGATCACGCCCGCTGCTGCGATGACGATCGGGCGCGGCGCTGTGTCGGTCGACAGGCATCGTGTCGCCGGCGATGTCGTGGCGTCGTTTCGTCGATGTCCGCCCCTCCCATGAGAATGTCCTCGACCTGTTCGCCGGCGAGTGTCTCACGATGATGCCGCCGGGGACTGGGCTCGTCCTTCGAGATCACGATCCACTATGATTGGCGGACCCACGGGAATGGTCCGGCCATCTCCCTCTGCGCGACGCGTCCGGCCGGCCGGGAGGGCACGCAGACGGGCGACGACGGCAACCTCAGCGGTTGAGATCACCTGTCAAGGATAGCGCGCCTCGGTTTCCCCCCACGTGAATCCCCGCTAAGGGTGCAATGCAGCGAAGACGCGCTCCGGTCAGGTCGGGGCCGGCAGGGGATGACATCCGTGCGCATCGCGATGATCGGATCTGGGTATGTCGGGCTGGTGTCCGGCACGTGCTTTGCCGATTTCGGACACAGCGTGGTCTGCGTCGACAAGGACCCCGCCAAGATCGCCGCGCTGAAGGACGGCCGCATCCCCATCTACGAGCCGGGGCTCGAGGCGCTCGTCGCGGAGAACGTCCGGCAGGGGCGCCTCACCTTCGCGACCGAGCTGAAGGACGCGGTGGCCCGCGCCGACGCCGTCTTCATTGCCGTCGGCACGCCGTCCCGGCGCGGCGATGGCTTCGCGGACCTCTCCTACGTGTTCGCCGCGGCGCGCGAGATCGCCGAGAGCCTGTCAGGCTACACGGTGGTGGTCACCAAATCCACCGTGCCGGTCGGCACGGGCGACGAGGTCGAGCGCATCATCCGCGAGGTGGCACCGCGCGCCGAGGTGGCGGTGGTCTCGAACCCCGAGTTCCTGCGCGAGGGGGCGGCGATCTCCGACTTCAAGCGGCCCGACCGCATCGTCATCGGTGCCGAGGACGAGCGCGCGGCCGAGGTGATGCGGGAGGTCTACCGCCCCCTGTACCTCAACGCCGCCCCGATCCTGGTCACGGGCCGGCGCACGGCCGAGCTGACGAAATACGCGGCCAACGCGTTCCTGGCCACCAAGATCACCTTCATCAACGAGATCGCGGATCTCTGCGAGCAGGTCGGCGCCAACGTGCAGGAGGTCGCCCGCGGCATCGGGCTCGACAACCGGATCGGTGGCAAGTTCCTGCATGCGGGGCCGGGCTACGGCGGTTCGTGCTTCCCGAAGGACACCCTGGCGCTGGTCAAGACGGCGCAGGATGCCGGCACCCCGGTGCGGCTCGTCGAGACCGTGGTGTCGGTCAACGACCAGCGGAAGCGCGCCATGGCGCGCAAGGTGATCGCCGCCTGCGGCGGTCAGGTGCGGGGCCGGACGATCGCGCTGCTGGGCCTGACCTTCAAGCCGAACACCGACGACATGCGCGACGCCCCCTCCCTCTCGATCGTGGCGGGTTTGCAGGATGCGGGCGCCCGGGTGCGGGCCTACGATCCGGAAGGGATGGAGCAGGCGCGAGCGCTCCTGCCCGACATCGCCTACGCGTCGGACCCCTACGATTGCGCGGAGGGCGCGGACGCGCTCGTGCTGATCACCGAGTGGGATGCCTTCCGGGCGCTCGACTTCGACCGGCTGAAGACGATCATGTCCGCACCCGTGGTTGTGGATCTGCGCAATGTCTACCGGCCGGAGGATATGGCCAGGCGCGGCCTGCGCTACGTGAGCGTGGGGCGCGCCCAGGATCGGACAGATTGATTGTGCCGATCCGCCCGGATGACGCCGCGTTGCTGCCCGAAAGCGATGGATAAAGCGGGCCTCCCGAAAGAGGCTGTACGATCCGGTACACAGCTCCATCGATGATGAGCGGGTGGCCGGACCGAATTTCCAGGCTCTGACAAGGTGACGTGCAGCGCACGAAGCCGCGGACAAATCCAGTTCCATCAGCCGGATGCGAATTGTGGCGTTTTCTGGGTGCTGAACTGTGGATTGGGTGGAGATCACATGCGGCAAACATTCCGATGCCGCAGGGTCGTGATCAGCCGGGTGTGATGAATACGTGCCACAGCCTGCTGCCATCTCAACCGCGTCATGCGGATGTACCGGTGGCAGGTTGGACACCACGATAGTGCCATACTAAGGGTGGACCTGATTGTTCCGTCGTCGGCAATCCGAATCGTCCCCCGTCAACGAGCGTGTGCGAATCGAACGTGACACAACGTGCCAACATCGCGATCGTCGGTCGCTCGTGCCGGCTCCCGGGCGCTCCCAGCGTCGACGGGCTCTGGCAACTCCTGACCGAGGCGCGCTGCGCCGTCAGTCGTATTCCCGACAACCGCTGGTCGCTCGACCGGTTCGGGCATCCGCGGGCGCAGGAGCGGGGCAAGAGCTACACCTGGGCGGCGGGTGTTCTCGACGACATCTGGTCCTTCGATCCGGCGGTGTTCGGCATCTCGCCCCGCGAGGCCGAGCAGATGGATCCGCAGCAGCGGCTCCTGCTGGAACTGACCTGGGAAGCGCTCGAGGATGCGGGCCTGCGCCCGTCCGCGGTCGCGGGCGAGAACATCGGCGTGTTCGTCGGGGCCTCCTCCCTCGATTACGGGAACCTGCGCATCCTCGACGCCTCGTCGGGCGACGCCTACGCGGCCACCGGTAATACGCTCTCGATCCTCTCCAACCGCATCTCCTACATCTTCGACCTGAAGGGTCCGAGCTTCACGGTCGACACCGCCTGCTCCTCCTCCCTCGTCGCCCTCGACGCCGCCGTGGCGGCGATCCGTGCGGGGCGGGTCGACACGGCGGTCGTGGCCGGTGTGAACCTCCTCGCCAGCCCCTTCAACTTCATCTGCTTCTCGAACGCGCAGATGCTCTCCCGGACCGGCCTCTGCCAGGCCTTCTCGTCGAGCGCGGACGGCTATGTCCGCTCCGAGGGCGGCGTCGTCCTCGTGCTGCAATCGGCCGAGGCCGCCCAGCGCCAGGGCAGCACGGTCCGCGGCGTGATCGCGGCGAGCGGCGTCAATTCGGACGGTCGCACCACCGGCATCTCCCTGCCCTCCGGCTACGCCCAGGGTGCGCTCCTCGAGAAGGTCTACCGCGAGGCGGAGATCCCGCTCGACGACGTCGCCTTCGTGGAGGCGCACGGCACGGGTACGCCGGTCGGCGATCCGATCGAGGCCAGCGCCATCGGCGGTCGGCTCGGGCGCCTGCGCCAGGCGCCGCTGCCGATCGGCTCGATCAAGACCAATATCGGCCATACCGAGCCGGTCTCGGGTCTCGCGGGCCTCCTCAAGGCGAGCCTCGCCCTCGAGCACGACCTCGTGCCGGCCTCGCTGCACGCGGCCGAACTGAACCCCGAGATCCCGTTCGGCGATCTGAACCTCTCGGTCCTGCAGAAGCCGCTGCCGATCGAGCGCGGCTCCCGCGAGCGCTTCGCCGGCGTGAACTCCTTCGGGTTCGGCGGCACCAACGCTCACGTCGTGCTGACGGACGGGCGGCCCGTGGCGGCCGACGCCGCGCCGGACCGCGCGCCGGAGATGCTGCTTCTCTCCGCCCAGAGCCGCGCGGCTCTGAACGAGCTCGCCCTCGACTATGCCGACCGGTTCGAGGCGGCCTCCTGCGAGGAATCCGCCCGCATCGCGGCCGCCGCGGCGCATCGGCGCGAGCGCCTGCCGGCCCGCGCGGCGGTCGCCCTCGACGGAAAGACCGACGTGGTTGCGGCTCTCCGCGCCATCGGCGAGGCCGAGGACACCGATGCGGCCCTCGTCGGCACCGCCGTCGACCGCTCGGCCGAGGTCGCCTTCGTCTATTCCGGCAACGGTAGCCAGTGGGCCGGGATGGGCCAGGAGGCCTATGCCGAGAACGCGACCTTCCGCGAGGCCTTCGACCGGATCGACGCGCTCTTCCAGCCGCTCTCTCAATGGTCGCTCAAGGACGCGATGTTCGCCGAGGATCTCGACGAGCGCCTGATCCTGACGAGCGTGTCGCAGCCCCTGATCTTCGCGATCCAGAGCGCCTCCACCACGGCGCTGCGCGCGCAAGGTCTGAAGCCGTCCTACGTCCTCGGCCACAGCGTCGGCGAGATCGCGGCGGCCGAAGCCGCCGGCATCCTGAGCCTGGAACAGGCGGTGAAGGTCATCTTCTACCGCAGCCACCATCAGGAGACGACGCGCGGCCAGGGCACGATGGCCGTGATGCTCGCCCCCGTCGAGGAGAGCGAGGCTTTCCTCAAGGATTACCCGACCCTCGACATCGCGGCCTATAACAGCCCGAAGGCGATCACGATCGCCGGACCCCAGGCCGTGATCGACGCGGCGCTCAAGGCCGCCTCGCGCAAGCGCCGCCGCGGCCGCAAGCTCGATCTCGCCTACCCCTTCCACGGCCGGATCATGGATCCGACCGAGAAGCCGCTGCTGCGCGATCTCTCCGGGCTGAAGCCCGGCGCAGGCCACACCGCCATGGTCTCGACCGTGACCGGCAAGGTTCTGGCAGGCGACGCCTTCGGTGCCGGCTACTGGTGGCGCAACATCCGTGAGCCGGTGCGCTTCTGCGCCGCCGTACAGGAGGCGACCCGCCTCGGCGCCCGCGTCTTCGTCGAGGTCGGTCCCCGCGCCACCCTGATGTCGCATGTGGGCGACGCGATCGAGCCGCTCGGCATCGAGAACGCCGTGGTCGGCGTCATGCACCGCAAGGCCGCGGGCGGCGATCCGATCCGCAAGGCGCTCGCTGCCGCCCTCGTCCAGGGCGCGGCGGTCGACGAGACCCGGGTCTTCGGCGACGCGCCGAAGGGCGCGGTCAGCCTGCCGTCCTACCCTTGGCAGCGCCGCAGCTTCCGCCTCGCCGAGACCAACGAGGGTGTCGGCGGGACCGCTCCCCGACCCTACCACCCGCTTGCCGGCTCACGCATGGCGGCGGACGGCCTCGACTGGCACGGCTACGTCGACGTCGTCACGGTGCCGGAACTCGACGATCACCGCATCGAGGGCCAGCCCATCATGCCGGGCGCGGGCTTCGTCGAGATGGCGCTCGCGGTCGCCCGCGAATCGCAGCGCAGCGACAGCGTGGTGCTCGCCGATTTCGAGATCCACGGGCCGATGGTGTTCGGCGAGGAGGCCCTGCGCGAGGCCACAATCCGCCTCTCCGGCAGCGGCAACCAACTCCAGATCCTGAGCCGCCCGCGCCTCACCCAGGCGCCCTGGCAACTGCACGCCTCCGCCAAGATCGTCGAGGGCACCTACGCCCTGCCGGCCCGCGAGGATGTCGAGATCCCGGCCGAGCACGCGGTGACGGGCGAGGAGCTCTATGCCCGCGCCGTCGCCGCCGGCCTCGGCTTCGGCCCGAGCTTCCGGCAGGTGGCGCTGAGCGCGAGGCTCGACGACACCACCATCGTCTCGGAGCTGGTTCCTGCCGATGCCGACCCGCGCTACGGCCTCGTGCCGGCGAGGCTCGATGCCTGTTTCCACGGCCTGATCCTGCTGTTCACCGACCTTCTCGGCGAGAACTCGACCAAGGCCTACATCCCGGTCCGCTTCGGCGAGGTGCGCCTCCTGCGCCCCGGCGCCGTGATCGCCAAGGCCGTCATCCGCACCCGCCGCTGCAACGAGCGCAGCATCCTGGCCGACTTCTCGGTGCTCGACGCCGAGGGCGAGGTCATCGCGACGATCCGCGAGGGCCGCTTCCAGGCGCTTCGCGCCAAGAGCGGCAACGAGCTCGCCGCCTACGCGATCACGCAGCGGCCCGAACTCGCGACCGAGCCGACCGCGATCCCGACTGAGCGCGGTCCCGGCATCGCCGCCGCGATCGGCGCGCGCGCGCGTGCCGCCCGTGCCCCGGCCGATGCGCCGCTCTCGCCCGGCCACCTGCTTCTGGAGGGCTGGGCGACCTCCCTCGCCTACCGGCTCGCCAAGGGGCTGGAACGAGGCGGCATGATCGCGATCAACGAACGCGTGCCCCGAGAGATGAGCGCATGGCTCATCAACGCCCTGTACGGGCTGGAGAGCAGCGGGCTCGCCGAGCTGAAGGGCCGGACCTGGACCCTGCGCCAGGACGTGACCCTGCCCGCGCCGGACGAGATCATGCGCTGGATCGCGGCGGATCATCCGGATCTGTCGGCCGAGCTCGTGCTCATCGCCGATGTCGGTGCGCTGGTCGACCGGCTGCTCGCGGGCGAACTGACCGAGGCCCCCTCCCTGCCGCAGAATGCGCTCGACGCCTTCACCCTGCGCAGCGCCACCGCCCGCGCCTCCGCGGATGTCGCCGCCGCGATCCTCTCCGAGAGCGTCGAGCATCTGCCGAAGGACCGGGCGATCCGCCTGCTCCAAGTCGGCTTCGGGCCTCTCTCTGCCCAGGCCGCCGCCTTCGCGGAAGGCGCGGAAGCGCGCCTCACCGTGTTCGAGACAGACCGGCGCCTTGCCGAGCGCGCCCGCCTCGCCCTGCCCCGCGGAGTCGCGGTGGTCGAGGAGGCCGAGGCTCTGGGTGCGGCCTCCTTCGATGTGGTGGTCGCCAGCGGCGTGCTGCACCGCGAGCCGCGCGAGGCGATGGGCCGGCTCGCCGAGGCGCTCGCCACGGGCGGCGTGCTCGTGGCCGTGGAGCCCGGTGCCTCGCTGTTCCGCGACCTTGTCTTCGGCCTCACCCCCGGCTGGTTCGAGACGGCCGCCGACGACATGCCGGTTGGCCGCCTCGATGACGTCACCGGCTGGCAGCGCTCGCTCAGCGCGAGCGGTCTCGTGAGCGTATCCGCCGACAAGGCGAAGACCGGCAACGGCAACGACCTGCTGCTGACGGCCGAGGCGCCGAAGCGTCCGGAGCCGGCCCCGGCCCAGAGCTTCGCCTTCGTGATCGGCTCCGACGACGAATTCGCCGCGGAGACCGCCTCCTCTCTGGCGACGCTCCTCGTGGCGAACGGCGTCCACGTCTCCATCATCCTCGATTCCGAGGCTTCCCTGCTGGAGCTGGAGCGCGAGACGCCGGACACGGTGGTGTTCCTCGCGGGCGCCTTCACACGCGGCGGGGACGCGGCCGAGCGGCTGCGCGACCGCTGCCTCAGCCTCAAGCGCTGCGTCGAGCATCTCGGCAGCCGCCAGACCCGCCTCTGGGTCGTGGCGCCGGGGGCGACCCGCGAGCGCGGCGGCTCGACAGCCTCCGTCGAAGCCGGCGTCTGGGCCTTCACCCGCACGCTCGCCAACGAGATCGCCAATCTCGACGTCCGCCGGATCGATCTCTCGCCCGCCATGCTCTCGAAGCGGGCGGCCGAGCGGCTCTGCGACCTGATCCTCTCCGGCACGCCCGAGACGGAGATCGTCCTCGACGAGGATCGGACCCGCGTGATCCGCTTCGCGCCGGGCATCGCGCCGCGCCGCGCCTCCGCCGATGCCGTGGCGGCCCCGGCCGCGCGGCTGGAGCGCAGCAACACGGGCGGCCTCAACGAGATGGTCTGGGGGCCGGCCGAGCGCCGCAAGCCCGGCCAGGGCGAGGTCGAGATCGCGGTCGAGGCGACGGGCCTCAACTTCCGCGACGTTCTCTGGGCGCTCTCGATGCTGCCCGAGGAGATCCTGGAGGACGGCTTCGCCGGTCCTCGCCTCGGCCTCGAATGTGCCGGTCGCGTCGTCGCGGTGGGGCCGGGTGTCCGCGCCTTCAAGGTCGGCGATCCCGTCGTTGCCTTCGCGCAATCCGGTTTCGCGACCCACATCGTGGTGCCCGAACTCGTCGTGGCGCCGAGCCCGCCCGGGCTCGACCCGCGCGCGGCGGCGACCGTGCCGGTCGCCTTCCTCACCGCCTATTACGGCCTCGTCTCCCTCGCGCGCCTCAAGAAGGGCGAGTGGGTGCTGGTCCATGGCGGCGCGGGCGGCGTCGGCCTCGCGGCGCTCCAGATCGCCAAGCTCAAGGGTGCGCGGGTCATCGCCACCGCCGGCTCCCGGGAGAAGCGGGCGCTCGTCAAGGCTCTCGGCGCCGAGCACGTGCTCGATTCGCGCTCGCTCGCCTTCGTGGACGACGTTCGCCGGATCACCGGCGAGGGCGTCGACGTGGTGCTCAACAGCCTGTTCGGCGAGGCGATGGAGCGCTCGCTCAACGCGCTCAAGCCGTTCGGCCGCTTCGTCGAGCTCGGCAAGCGCGACTACGTCGCCAACACCCATATCGGCCTGCGGCCGTTCCGCCGGAACCTGACCTATTTCGGTGTCGATCTCGACCAAGTGCTGCAGCACCAGGGCGAAGACGGGGCCCGCCTCTTCCGCGAGGTGATGTCGCTGTTCGACGACGGCGGGCTCAAGCCCCTGCCCTACCAGCCCTTCACGGCCGAGGAGACCTCGGACGCGTTCCGGCTCATGCAGCAATCGGGGCATGTCGGTAAGATCGTGATCGCGCCGCCGGCCCCGGGCCGGGTGCTCGCCCACGCCAAGCGCGACTTCGCGATCTCTCAGGACGGCGTTCACCTCATCACAGGCGGCCTCGGCGGCTTCGGCATCGAGGCGGCGCGCTGGCTCGCCGACAAGGGCGCCCGCAACCTCGTCCTCGTCGGCCGAAAGGGCGCGACGAGCGAGGAGGCGAAGGCCCTCGTGGCCGAGCTGACGGCGCGGGGCGTGACCGTCGAGGCGAAGGCATGCGACATCACGAGCCGCGGTGCGGTCGACGCCCTGCTCGCTGAGGTGGAGCGGGGCGGCCGCAAGCTCGCCGGCATCATCCACGGCGCGATGGTCCTGCAGGACGGGCTGATCGCCAACCTCGACGCCGCGGCGCTCGACGCGGTGATCCAGCCGAAGGTGGTCGGCGCCCAGCACCTCGACGCGGCGACCCGCAACCGCAGCCTCGACTACTTCGTGCTGTTCTCCTCGGCCACGACCTTCATCGGCAATCCCGGCCAGGGCGCGTACGTGGCCGCCAACGGCTTCATGGAGGGCCTTGCCCGCCAGCGCCGCCGCCTCGGCTTGCCCGCCATGGCGGTCGCCTGGGGCGCCATCGGCGATGTCGGCGTCCTCGCCCGCAACAAGGCGGTGATGGAGACGCTCGCCGGCCGGGTCGGCGTGACGCCGATGGAGGCCCGCCGCTGCCTCGACCTGATGCAGGAGGCGCTGGAAGGCCAGGGTTCGAGCCCGGACGAGGCCGTCGTCGCCATCGCGGCGATGCACTGGGGCAAGGCGCGCGAGCGCCTCGCCACGATGCGCTCGCCGAGCTACGCCGATCTCGGTTCCGACCAGCAGGCGGAGGCCGGCGGCGTCGCGACGATCGACATCGCGAGCCTCCTCAAGACGCAGGATATCGACACGGTGCGCAAGACGGTGGCCGACGCCATCGTCGAGGACATCGCCCGCATCCTGCGCCTGCCGAAGGACGACATCAGCCGCGTGCGCCAGCTCTCCGAGATCGGCCTCGACTCGCTGATGGGCGTCGAGCTCGGCGCGAGCCTGCAGGAGCGCTTCGCCCTCGACGCGCCGCCGGCCGGCATCTCGTCGGGACTGACCGTCAACGAGCTCTCGGAGACGCTGATCCAGTCGATCTCGGCGCCGGTTGACGAGGCGGCGGGCGTCGCCCTCAGCCTCGCGCAGAAGCACGTCGGCGACATCGACGCGGAGAAGCTGGAGCCGTTCAAGACGCTCGTCGAGCAGAACAGCCTGGAGATCAAAGAGATCCTGCCATGACCCAGCCGGTTCGACCGGACGACGGGCGCGCCGCGCTCGCAGGCTTCGTCACCAACCGGATGGGGCGCGCTCCCGCGCGGCCGGCGCAGGGGCAACCGCGCCCGAAATCGGGGGATGCGGGTGTCCAGGATTTCGAGACACTGCCCGGCTACCGGGAGCTGAAGCTTCAGCGCTCGGCCGCCGACCTGATCGGCCTCGGCAATCCGTTCTTCCGCGTCCACGACGCCAAGGCCGGGGCCACGACGCGGATCGACGGGCGCGAGTTCGTCAACTTCTCGTCCTACGACTATCTCGGCCTGAACGGGCACCCGGCGATCAATGCCGCGGCTCGCGAGGCCATCGACGCCTACGGCACCTCGGCCTCGGCGAGTCGGGTGGTCGCCGGGGAGCGGCCGGGCCACATCGCCCTAGAGAAGGCGCTCGCGCAGCATTACCGGACCGACGGCTGCGTCGTGATGGTGAGCGGGCACGCCACCAACGTCACCACGATCGGCGCGATCCTGGAGCCGGCCGACGTCATCTTCCACGACGCGCTCATCCACAACAGCATCGTCACCGGCGCGCAGCTCTCGGGCGCCCAGCGCCGCTCCTTCGCCCATAACGACCTCGACGCGCTGGACAGCCTGCTCGCCGCGACCCGCCACGAGCACCGCCGCGCCCTCATCGTGATCGAGGGCCTCTACAGCATGGACGGCGACGCGCCGGACCTTGCCGGGTTCGTGGCGCTGAAGGAGCGCTACAACGCGTGGCTGATGGTCGATGATGCGCACGGCCTCGGCGTGCTCGGCGCGACGGGCGCCGGCCTGTTCGAGCATTGCGGCGTCGACCCGAGCGCCGTCGACATCTGGATGGGCACGTTCTCGAAGACGCTCTCCACCTGCGGCGGCTACATCTGCGGCCCGGGCGCCCTCGTCGAGTACCTTAAGTGCACGGCGGGTGGCTTCGTCTACAGCGTCGGCATGTCGCCGCCCCTCGCCGCGGCCGCCGAGGCTGCCCTCGCCGTGATGCATGCCGAGCCGAAGCGGGTGGAGCGGCTGCGCCGCAACGGCAGCCTGTTCCTCTCCTGCGCGAAGGCCCGCGGGGTCGATGTCGGCACCAGCCTCGGGCTCGCCGTGATCCCCGTGATCATCGGCGACTCGCTGAAGTCGGTGACGCTGTCCGACCGATTGTTCAAGCGCGGCATCAACGTGCAGCCGATCATCCACCCGGCGGTGCCGGAGCGGGCCTCGCGCCTGCGCTTCTTCCTCACCTCCGAGCATACGGAGGAGCAGATCCGCTCGACCGTCCACGCGATCGCCGAGGAACTCGCGGAGATGGAGAAGGGCGGCTCGCTGATCGAGCAGCTTCTCGCCAAGCGCGGCTGAGCGCCGGGCGGATCGAGCCCGAAGGCTCCGCTGATTCGGGTGCCGGAGCCGAATCGGCCGGCACCCGAACCGGGTCCGGCCTCGGGATGCCCCTGGCCCCCGCATGACCGGTGCGGCCACGAATCTTCTACCTATGCGTGTATTCGGAAGGGGGCGCGGAGCTTCGCCGAAGCTTTGGCTTCGCCGCGGCCCTCCGCCGGCGCCAGCAATATTGCAACCAGCAATCGCATGTGATCACTTTTTGCCATCGGACGTCCGAGGGCGCCGAAATGATGCATCTGATGCTGTTTCCTGGGCCGGCTCTACCAAAAGCGAGCGCCAGGGTGCCGCGAGATACACAAATTTTGCTCTCTGTTCTTCCCGATCCTGTTATGATGAGCAATCTTGGTCCGCGATGGGTCAGGGTTGCGGATGGGAGCGGACATGGGGAGTTCAGGAGCGACGGATCGGGCGCGCACCTCCGACACCGATCTGCGGGCCGCCCTGCACGCATCGGGCGTCGTCGGCGTCTGGGAATGGGACTTGCTTCGCCATCGCGTGATCCTCGATGACGGCGCAGCCGGGCTGATTGCGGGCGATTCCCGCCTTGCGGGCAGGCCGCTGACCATCGACGAGGTCACGACCTGCATCCATCCGGACGATCAAGCCTGGGTCGCGGATTACATCCGCAACGCTGGGAGCGCGGGTGGTCTGTTCCTCTGCGAGTACCGGGTCAGGCCGCCCGGCAGAGAGGACCGCTGGCTGCTCAGCCGGGGCCGGATCGAGCGCAACGCGGACGGCCAGCCGGTCCTCGGCCACGGCATCCTGATCGACATCACGGAAAGCCGGGCGGACGGCCAGGGTTACGTGGCGACGATGGAGGATCCGAACGCCCATCCGCTCGAGCGCGCGGCCGACCATTGCATGGCCGCCCGCCAGGCGCTCGCGGGCAGCAACTCCGTCCTGCAGACCCTGATCGACGTGGCCCTCTACGAGATCGGCCGCGAACTCGCCCGCCTCGAGAAGGCTCAGCGGCGGCGCGCCCTGAACTGACGCGCCGCCCTGGCTTCACCGTGTGTAGGCGTATGTGGCGGCGGCGGCGCTGATGGGGCCGGAGGCGGCGGAGAAGGCGGAGAGGACCTTCTGGACCTCGGTGAAGGGGGCG